>JAYVBR010000159.1:0-8707 GCA_043750395.1 Bacteroidota bacterium
TTTGTAGGAAAAAGTAAAATCGAAAATAAAATGATTGTTGTTGCCGATGGTGATGTCATTATAAATCAAATAGATAAAGACGGAAATCCGTTAGAATTAGGTTTTGATAAATGGACAAATAATGTTTATGGCAACAAAGAATTCATTATGAATTGTGTGAATTTTTTGTTGGACGATAACGGATTAATCAATATTCGAAGCAAAGATGTATCAATTCCGTTACTTGATAAAGAAAAAGTTTTTAAAAATTATGGTCGCAATCAGTTCATAGCAGTTGGTTTTCCGTTGGTTATTTTAACGGTTTTTGGCTTATTATTTACTTATCTGCGGAAGCGAAAATATTCGAAGTAAAATAAAAACAAATTTATGAAAAATATATTAACTGCTTTTTTACTTGTTTTTTCGTTAATTTCCTGCAAAAAAGATAGCGATTCAAAACTTGAACAAATTGAAAATGCCGTACAAATAGATTCTGTAAAAAAGCAAGATTCAGAAAATAACACACTAACGACAATAGATTCTACAAATCAAAAAGAAAAAGCAAATCATTTGTCTGTCGCAAATGGTGGTTCAATTTTATATTTGAAAAATGGAGAAATTAAAGGTCAAGCACGTTTTGACACTGATGGAGATTTTGTTTTAGAATTATTAAAAACAAAAACCTATGGAAAATATATCGATTATGATAATTATATAATTAATCAAAGTGGAGATACTACAACTTTTTTTGATGAAAATGGAAGAATTGGCGGTGATTGGAAAATTCTGAAAGGTATAAATATTACAAATGAATTGCAAGTCGCTTCATTCATTAGTCCTAAACAATACAATAAAAATGAAATTGAAATAGTAGAAAATTCAAAACTTATTATTTTTAGTCCCGAAACTAAAACATTTAACGATGAAAATTCAGTCGAAGCCGAAAATTATTTTACCTCAATGGACGATTGGAATTTTTATTCTCACGAATTAAAAGACTATTTTTCGAAACTAAAAATAGAAACTATTTACACAAAAAAAAGATATTTATCATTTGAAATAGAAAATGATGACACAATAATTTTAGACAGCAAAAACGATATAAATAACTACAAGGCACAATGTTTGCTGTATAAAAAAGGAAAAAGACCTATTATAACTTATTTGATTTTAACAGACGATGATAAAGACGAAATAAATAGTTTTTTAAAAAATTAAAACTCATTAGTAGCTCAATTTATGTGATATCTACTATCGTCAAAATGACAAATAGAAGTTTTGTTTCAATGAAATAAAGAGTTTTAAATACCAACATTATTATAAAACATAACCTAAAACTTCAAATTATTATCAATTCAATTGCATAGAAAAGTAAAATCGGAAGATGAAAATATTTCCTGATTTAAAAATTGCTCTTGAAGATGTTTTTTATAAGGTTTAAATATTAATGAAATAAAATTTTTAATTCTAATTAGATTAAGATATATTTGCATTCGGTAAATTTTAAAAATATTTACTTAAAAATAAATAACAAAATATGAAATTCATTGTATCAAGTTCGTACTTATTGAAGCAATTGCAAGTACTAGGAAGCGTTATCAATAGCAGCAACACGTTGCCAATTCTAGATAATTTTCTATTTGAATTAAATAAAACATTATTGACAGTTTCGGCTTCGGATCTTGAAACTACAATGTCTGCAACTTTAGAAATCGATTCGTCGAGTAAAGGTAGCGTTGCCGTTCCTGCAAAATTGTTACTAGAAATCTTAAAAACATTTCCAGAACAACCATTGACTTTTACAGTCGAAGAAAATAATACAATAGAAATTAGTTCGAATTCTGGGAAATATGCAGTTGCTTACGCAGCCGCAGAAGAATTTCCAAAATCGGTAAATCTTGATGAACCATCAACAACCCTAGTTCCTGCTGATGTTTTGGCAACTGCAATAAGCAAAACAATTTTTGCTGCTGGAAACGATGATTTGCGTCCAGTTATGTCGGGAGTTTTCTTTCAGTTTTCGCCAGAAGGTTTGACATTTGTTGCGACAGATGCTCACAAATTAGTAAAATATGCAAGAACAGATGTAAAAGCTACAGAAGTTGCAGATTTTATTATGCCAAAAAAACCATTGAATATCTTGAAAGGTATTCTTGGAACTTCAGATGCTGAAATTAAAATCGAATACAATAATTCGAATGCTACTTTTTCATTCGATAACTATATTTTGATGTGTCGTTTGATTGATGGAAAATATCCAAATTATGAAGCAGTTATTCCAAAAGAAAATCCAAATAAATTAATGATTGATCGTTCTCAATTCTTGAGTTCGGTTCGTCGTGTTGCCATTTTTTCTAACAAAACTACACACCAAATTCGTTTGAAAATTGCAGGAGCAGAATTAAATATTTCTGCCGAAGATATCGATTATTCAAACAAAGCCGAAGAAAGATTGACTTGCGATTATCAAGGCGATGATATGCAAATTGGTTTCAATTCAAGATTTTTACTTGAAATGCTGAACAATTTACAATCAGATATGATTATGCTAGAAATGTCTTTACCAAATCGTGCTGGAATTTTAACTCCAGTTGATGGATTAGAAGATGGAGAATTGGTAACTATGTTGGTTATGCCAGTTATGATTAATAATTAAGTTTCAGGTTTCAGTCCCTAAACTTCGGGATCAGGTTACATAAAAATCCAATTTCGTAAACGAAATTGGATTTTTTTATAATTTATTTTAAAAAAAAACACTTTAATAAATCTTCTCCAAAGTCTCCAAAACATAACTGTGCATTACTTCGCGATAATCCAAATGTGTAACCATTCGCAATTTTCCGTGACCCATCGAAATCATTGAAATTCCTTTTTGTTTTAATTTTTCAAGTACCTCAATTTCATTTAATGAAGCAATAATTTCGAAAATTACGATGTTAGTTTCAACAGGTTCTATTTTTAAAACCCAAGTTTGCTTACTTAAAACTTGCGCCAATTCCTTAGCTCGACGATGATCTTCTTGCAATTTTTCAAAATTATTATCGAGTGCAAAAATTCCAGCCGCAGCCAAATAACCTGCTTGACGCATACCGCCACCAAACAATTTACGAACTCGCAAAGCCCGTTTCATAGTCGCCGAATCCGAGACTAAAACAGAACCAACTGGCGCACCCAAACCTTTAGAAAAACAAATAGAAATTGAGTCGAAAATTTCCCCAAAATCTTTCGGAGATTGATTTTTAGCCACCAAAGCATTCCATAATCTGGCGCCGTCTAAGTGCAATTTCAAATTGTTTTCGACACAAACTTGCTTTATTTTTCGCAACTCGTCTAGTTCATAACACGCTCCACCGCCTTTGTTTGTAGTGTTTTCAATACTCACCAACGCCGTTTTTGGATAATGGAAATTCTCAGGATCTTGAATCGCATCTCGAACCTGATTGGCAGTTATCATTCCCCGATTTCCATCTACCAAATTAAACGAAACACCACTGTTAAACGATGCTCCACCGCCTTCATACAAGTAAATATGAGACCATTTATCGGCAATAATTTGCTCGCCAGGTTGTGTGTGCAACTTTATTGCGGTTTGATTTGCCATTGTTCCACTCGGGAAAAACAACCCCGATTCCATACCAAACATTTCCGCAACACGAGCCTCAAACTCGTTAACCGTAGGGTCTGCCTTGAAAACATCATCGCCAACTTTGGCATTAAACATAAACTGCAACATTTCCTGAGACGGTTTGGTAACCGTGTCGCTAATCAAATTTATTTCCATATTTCAATCAAAAAGTTTACTTTTGCAATGATTGTTAAGAAGCCAATCCTGCTATTCGTTTCAAGCCCTCGTTAAAAAAACTATTTTTCTAAGTCAAAAAACGAACTTCCGCTGGTCGTTGTTTTTTGACAAGAAAAATTTAGTTTTTTTAACATCGGGCTTTTCACTACTATCAGGGCTAAAAATCCCAATTAATCAATAACATTTTGCAAAATTACAACAATTTATGACAAATACCGAACAAATAAAAGGTATTGTGGAGCGTCTTGGTGCGTTAAGGAGGTATCTTTGACGTTGATGCCAAACTAATAGAAATCCACAACGAAGAAGAAAAAACATTTGCTCCCGACTTTTGGAACAACGCCAAGGAAGCCGAGATAACAGTCAAAAACCTTCGAAACAAGAAAAAATGGGTCGAAGATTACAACAAAGCCATCGAAATGTCTGACGAGTTGGAACTTGCCTATGAATTTTATCGTGAAGGCGAACTTTCTGGCGAAGAACTCGACGAGCAATACGACACCACAAACCGATTTATCGAAGCTATCGAATTCAAAAATATGCTTTCAGAAGAAGGCGATACTTTGTCAGCAGTAATACAAATAACTGCTGGTGCAGGCGGAACCGAAAGTTGCGATTGGGCGAGTATGCTGATGCGAATGTATATGATGTGGGCCGAAAAATACGGATACAAAATCAAAGAACTCAATTATCAAGAAGGCGATGTAGCTGGTATAAAAACCGTAACGTTAGAGATTGAAGGCGATTACAGTTTCGGATATTTAAAAGGAGAAAACGGCGTGCATAGATTGGTGCGAATTTCTCCGTTTGACAGCAATGCTAAGCGACATACTTCGTTTGCATCGGTTTATGTTTATCCGTTAGTTGATGATACTATTGAAATAGAAATTAATCCAGCCGATATTACAATCACAACCGCAAGATCAAGTGGTGCTGGTGGTCAGAATGTTAATAAAGTCGAAACCAAAGTTCAATTGGTTCATAAACCATCGGGAATTCAAATTCAATGTTCAGAAACACGATCGCAACACGACAACCGCAACCGGGCAATGCAAATGTTGAAGTCACAATTGTACGAAATCGAATTGAAAAAACAACTCGAACAACGCAACGACATCGAAGCAGGAAAAATGAAAATCGAATGGGGTTCACAAATTAGAAATTACGTTATGCAACCTTATAAATTGGTCAAAGACGTTCGAACAGGTCACGAAACTAGCAATGTTGATGGCGTTATGAATGGTGAAATAGACGATTTCTTGAAAGCATTCTTAATGATGATGGGACAGAAAGCAAATTAAATATATTAGATATGTTTTATAATAATGTTGGTATTTAAAACTCTTTATTTTATTCAAATAAAACTTCTATTTGTCATTTCGACGATAAGAGAAATCACATAAATCGAGCAACTAATGAGGTTTATCCTATCGTCGAACCCGAGCCTAACAAGAGCCTGAAAGGTACGACTGGCGAAGAAATGACAAATGAGTAACCAAATTATGAAAATCCACAACTTTATAAAAAATAACCAATATACTTAACATTGCAATGAAAATATAATTAAATTTTTTCATTAATCTCTTAAGTCCGACATTGACTTATGAGTTTTTTGTTTCCAGTATAAAATAAACAAGTTTGAATTTTGTATTATCACAATTAACATTTCTAATTTGGAAAACTAGAAAAAAACAAAGTATATTTGCTTGCTTTTCGTAAAGCCTACATACGTTATAATAAAAAACTTACTAACTTAACTCAAACTTATTAATTTTATTAAAGAATTAAGATTTTTACTCCTTTTTCTTAATAAATTAATACAAAAAAACTCATTATGGACAATTATATTAAAAGATTTCACGACATTGAAAGATGGGCAAATGTAGATATGCTAGAATTTTTTGCAATTAAATTTAAATTAGAAATATCAAATTACGGAAAAGTAAAAAGAACTGACAATCAAACAAATAAGTCTGTTTTTTTAAAACAATTTTTGACAGAAGGTTATCCTCAAGCTAAATTTACACTTTTAGAAAAAAGAAACGAAAAAGACCAACTTTTAATTGATGATTTTAGATTGAAAATAAACGGATTTGAAAAAGAAATAAAAGAACTAACAACTCAATTGGACACTTCAAATCACGATATTATTTCGCAATCAGAAGTTTTAACCACTATCGAAACCAAGCAATCAGAATTAGATAAAATTAAGAAAAACTATAAAATTAAATATAAAAAAATCGAGCAAAAACGAAAGAAAAACTTTAGTAATTTAGTTCATAGATTAGTTGCTATTTATTTTGTAGAAGCTCAATCCGAAGAACATAATTTAGTTGCACACATTGATTATGACAAACTAAATAACCATCATTCTAACCTTAAATGGATGACTCGTGCCGAAAATGTTCAACATCAATTAGGTAGTCCATTTGTAGTAAAATCTAAAATTAAAGCAATGAATGCTGGTCGAATTACCCGTTCAAAATTAACAACAAGCCAAGTTTCAATTCTAAAAAAACGAATGAACGAGGAAGGAGCCGTTTTAAGCGACCTTGCAAAACGTTATAAAGTTACTCAAACCCAATTATTAAGAATAAAACGTGGAGAAAATTGGGCGAAAGTACCAATGGCTTTATAATATTTTAAAAATATTGGTTACAAGTTTTTTTAAATTAATAAAATTTAACCAAATCGAAATTATAATTAATAAATTTAGTCAAGAATAAATATTTAATTCTTACATTCGATTTTTAATTTTTAATTTTTAAAATGAAATCATTCTCTTTATCTCAAATAAACGAAGTCTTAAAAGGAGAAATCGTTGGAAATACAGTTCAAAAAATTACTGCACCAGAGCAAATAGAAACTGCTTCAGATACCGAAATAACTTTTATTGGTAATAAAAAATACGAAAAATTTTGGGCAACTTCTAAAGCATCTATTGCTGTTGTTAACGAAAATATAGGAATTGAACCCGGCGAAAATCGTGCATTTATTAAAGTTAAAAATGCTGATTTAGCAATGTCTCAAGTTTTGCAGATGTATGCCCCACCTACTCCAATATTTCATTCAGAAATTCATAAAACTGCAATTATTGATGAAACTGCAACTATTGGAAACGGAACTCGCATAGGTGCAGGAAGTTATGTTGGACCAAATACTAAAATTGGCGAAAATGTAACAATTTATCCTAATGTAACCATTCTTGATGAATGCACTGTCGGCAAAAACACCATTATTTGGTCAGGAACGGTAATTCGTGAACGAAGTATTATTGGTACTGATTGTATTTTTCACCCAAACGCAACCATTGGTGCAGACGGTTTTGGTTTCCGCCCTGATCCTGAACGTGGATTAGTTAAAATTCCTCAAATTGGAAATGTTGTTATTGGTAATAATGTAGAAATCGGAGCCAATTCTTGTGTGGATCGCGGAAAATTCAGTTCAACCGTTCTAGGTGATGGTTGCAAAATCGATAATTTAGTCCAAATTGGACACAACTCTAAACTCGGAAAATTTTGTATAATGGCAGGAAATTCTGGATTGGCAGGTTCGGTAACACTTGGCGATGGCGTTGTTATTGGCGGAAGCGCATCGATAAAAGACCATACAACAATTGGTGCGGGTGCAATGGTTGGTGCAGGTTCAGGCGTAACTGGAGATATCGAAGCTGGAAAAGTAATGCTGGGTTATCCTGCTGTTGAAGCACGTGAAGCATTGAAACAATGGGCAATTTTGAAACGTTTGGTTAAGGAAAGTTCATCGAAATAACTATAAAACTTTTTGATGAAAAATTTATTTTTTATTGTGTTTTTTATTATTAACCAATTTTTATTCGGACAAGTTCAAGATTCTACTAAAAATATTCTAAATTTTAGAAAAAATCGTATTGGTTCAACCGAAATATACCATAATTTAAGATTAGGAATTGGCGTTCAAAAATATTTTCATACCGAAATTGGATATTCTAGAATGAAAATGGTTAACAGTTGCACAGGTTTTTTCTCAAAAACCTATTATTCATCAATAGAATATGTTCCAAAAACCGAAAATTATAAAAGTGTTTTAGGTTTAAAAATTGGTTTAGAATACAATTTATCTATTCTGGCAGTTGGACTTGAAACAAAATATTTAACCGATTTTGACAATAAAGATTTTGTAATTACACCTAAAATCGGATTAGGATTCAGTTACTTTAACTTGTTTTATGGATATAATATTACGACTAACAAAAATCCATTTCCAAGTGTTGGCAAACATCAATTTTCTTTGGTTTTTAATATTCCAATAAACAGATGAAATTCAATAATAAACTTACAAATCCTTTTTTTATAGTTAGCATTTTAGTTTTAATGCTGAACGATTTTGTATTAAAATCAATATTTCACAATGCAATAACTGGCAAATTATCAGATTTTGCTTGGTTGTTTGCTATGCCATTTTTTTTGAGTATTTTTACAAAACAATCAAAAAACATACATTTTTTTGTTGCTCTATTTTTTGTTTTTGGAAAAAGTCAACTTTCTCAGCCAATAATAAATTGGTTTAATTCAATTGGATTCAATTTTTATCGAGTTGTAGATTTTACTGATAATATTTGTTTAATTTCGATTTTATTATCTTATTATGTTTTCCAAAATCAAAAACCCAAATTAATAAATCCAGTTTTTGGAATTTTATCAATTGTAATTTCGAGTTTTTCATTTTTTGCGGATACGCAAGTGCGAGAACCTGAACTTATAGATGAAAACTATGTCGAACCAATCGAAAATACATTAAAAACAATTAGTTTATATAATATTAGTAATGAAACTAAAATTGCAATTATAAATTTTAAATATTCAGAAGAAGAAATTAAAAGACTTAAAATTAAACACCTAAATTTCAACAAAATTGATTCACTAAAAATTCTAAGTTTTAAAAGTG
>JAYVBR010000160.1:0-8690 GCA_043750395.1 Bacteroidota bacterium
GATACGACCTGTAGCAACAGTTCCACGACCAGTTATTGTAAATGAATCTTCAACTGGCATTAAGAATGGTTTTGCGATATCACGAACTGGTTCTTCAATCCACATATCAACAGCTTCCATCAATTCAATAATTTTTGGAGTCCAAGCTGGATCATTGTTCAATCCACCCAAAGCAGAACCTTGAATAACTGGACAATTGTCACCATCATATTCGTAGAAAGAAAGTAAATCTCTAATTTCCATTTCTACTAATTCTAATAATTCTTCATCGTCAACCATGTCTACTTTATTCATGAAAACTACCATTCTAGGAATACCAACTTGGCGACCTAAAAGTATGTGTTCACGAGTTTGTGGCATTGGACCATCAGTTGCTGCAACTACAAGAATTGCACCATCCATTTGAGCTGCACCTGTAACCATGTTCTTAACGTAATCCGCGTGACCAGGACAGTCTACGTGAGCGTAATGACGGTTAGCAGTTTCGTATTCAACGTGAGATGTGTTGATAGTAATACCTCTTTCTTTTTCTTCTGGAGCATTATCAATTTGATCAAATGATTTTGCTTGACAGTAACCTGCATCAGACAATACTTTAGTAATTGCCGCAGTTAATGTAGTTTTTCCGTGATCTACGTGACCGATTGTACCGATATTTAAGTGCGGTTTGTTACGGTTAAAGGTTTCTTTTGCCATTTTGCTTAATTTTAATCTTAGTTATATAATATATTAGTGTTCAAATTTTCAATATTATTGAGCCAACTACGGGAATTGAACCCGTGACCTCTTCCTTACCAAGGAAGCACTCTACCCCTGAGCTAAGTCGGCAATGACCTCACCCCCGCCCTCTCCGAAGGAGAGGGGGTTGGAATTGTGGGGAGAGCAGGATTCGAACCTGCGAAGTTTACACAGCAGATTTACAGTCTGCCCTCGTTGGCCGCTTGAGTATCTCCCCTTTTTATTGATTTTTCAGTACTTAAAAGAACTTTTTTCAAATCGCATTTGAAATAAAATTTTAGAGCCGGCGGAGGGACTCGAACCCACGACCTGCTGATTACAAATCAGCTGCTCTAGCCAACTGAGCTACGCTGGCATTATCAATAAAAAAAGTCCGCTATTTCTAACGGACTGCAAATGTATATAATTTAGTTATTTAATCAAAACTTTTTTTAATTAAATTTTTATTAAATGTGTGCATTGACTTTTTCTTTCCTTTTAACCAATACTCTTTCTAAAGATTCTGATGCTTGTTCAATTGCTTCTTCGAATGTTTTGCATTGTTTTTTGACCATAAACTCATCGCCTGGAACGTGAATTTTTACTTCTGCAATTTTATTTTCTTTCTCGCTTGTCTTTTCTACTTTAAAAAACACATCTGCCGATACTATTTTGTCGTAATATTTTTCGAGTTTGCCGATTCTTTCTTCTGTGAAATCTACTAGTTTTCCGTCAACTGTAAAGTTAACTGCGTGAACATTTACCTTCATAATCCATTTTTTTATTGGTTAAACATTTTTTTTGTTCTTTAATATATAGTATAAAATTGTTATTTTAAATTTCTTGGATGTGCGTTTTCGTAAACTTTTTTTAAATCAGCCAAACTGCTGTGGGTGTATATTTGTGTCGATGCCAAGCTCGAATGTCCTAGTAATTCTTTGACTGAATTCAAATCTGCACCATTGTTTAAAAGATGTGTTGCAAATGTATGTCTTAATATATGTGGACTTTTTTTTACCTTCTCAGAAACGTTACTAAAGTAGTTATTTATTAATCGATACACAAACGAATCGTTCAATTTTATTCCTTTTAACATTAAAAAAAAATAATCGTTATCGATAATGTGTTCTAAATGTGTTCTATCTGTTAAATAATTTTTAATATTTTGGCCAATTATTGGCAATATCGGAATGATTCTTTCTTTGTTTCGTTTGCCTAAAACTTTTATTGTGCTATTATACAAACTGATGTTTGATAATTTTAGATTGATTAATTCCGTTCGACGAATGCCAGTTGTATAAAACAAATCGATTATTAGCTTATCACGAATACCTTCAAATCCGTCTGGAAATTTAAGATTATTAAGCACATTGTCTAGTTCTTTTTCAGAAAACGGAATTTGAAGTATTTTTGGAGTTTTTAACGCTTTGTGCTTTAATAAAGGATTAATTTCTATTTGTTTGGTTTTTAATAGAAATTTATAAAATGCTTTTAGAGATTGTATTTTTCGATTGATTGAAATATTCGAAATATATTTATCGACCATCGAAACTATCCAAGAACGGATTAAGCTGTAATTGACTTCTTCGAGATTTTCTAATTCGAAATTGGAATTAATGAATTCTTGAAAAAACGTCAAGTCATTTATATAAGCTATTATAGTATGAGGAGAATATTTTTTCTCGAGACGAAGATAATCTCTAAAGTAATCCAAATTATTTTTCATAAAAAAACCGTTAGTTCAAAGTTACAAAAACTTTTTTGACTAACGGTTAAATTATTTTGACAGAATAAAACTAGCTTTCTAGGTTATCTCTCATGTTTTGAATATAAGCTGCCTTTTGAAATTTAGCTCTATTAACTATCGATGGCTTTATAAAAGCTGTTCTTGCACGAAGTTGACGCACTGTTCCAGTTTTATCAAATTTTCGTTTGTAACGCTTTAACGCTCTATCGATGTTTTCTCCGTCTTTTATTGGTATTATTAACATTTTGGGACCTCCTTTCTTTAAATTAGATTGCAAAAGTAAATATTTATTTTGAATTATAAAATACAATTGATAAAAAACTTTTATTTTTTTATCATCAAACTATTTCGAACCTTTTTATTAAATACTAAAAAAAAAATAATTACTAAAATTTTATGATTTTTATTCTCAATTAATAACGATAATAAAATACAAAATAAAACTAAAACGAAAAGCAGAATAAAACCAATAAAACTGCTGTGAATTTAGGAATATTAAAAATTTAATTAATCCTATAACTCTCCAAATCTACATTTTTTTAATAGATTTGGAGAGTTAAAAAATTTATTAACCTAATTTTAAATACCCCAAATCAGTATTAAAATAATAGATTTGGAGAACTATAAGTATAAAATAAAATGTTATAAAACTCCAAATCAATAAAATTTTAGTACATTTGGAGCGTTATATGAAGAATTATGGTAGGAAGAATTGAAGAAATAAAAACATTAAACCAAGCAATGACATCGCCTCAAAGCGAACTGATTGCTATTTATGGGCGACGACGCATTGGCAAAACCTACTTGATAAGAGAGCATTTTAAAAGCAACTTGATTTTTAGCAACAGCGGATTGTATGAAGCAACACAAAAAGAACAACTAAAAGAGTTTGCGAAAAACTTAAATTTGTCTTTTAAAAGCAAAACAACAATTCCGATTCCTAAAGATTGGTTTCAAGCATTTGAAATGCTTGAAAAAATTATAGAAAAGAAAAAATCAAATTCAAAAAAAGTAATTTTTCTTGATGAAGTGCCTTGGATGGCAACATCAAAATCTCGGTTTTTGACAGCATTCGAAAGTTTTTGGAACGGTTGGGCATCGGCAAGAAAAGATTTAGTTGTCATTATTTGTGGATCGGCATCGTCTTGGATGATTCAAAAAATCGAGAAAAACAAAGGCGGATTGTACAACCGAGTTACCAAAAGAATTGTCTTGAAGCCTTTTACATTATCAGAAACCGAGGCTTTTTTTAAGTCTAATAATATTGTTTTAAGTCGCAACCATATTACAGAATTGTATATGATGTTGGGCGGCGTGCCACATTATTTAAACCAAATTCGCAAAGGAGAAACTCCAGGAATGGCAATTGATAGATTAATTTTTAATCCTGATGGATTACTTTCGGATGAGTTTAACCAGCTTTTTATTTCGTTATTTGGCAGCAATGGCTTTCACAAACAAGTTATCGAGGTTTTGGCTAATCATCGGTATGGCGTTACTCGCGAAACGCTTTTGTCTAAATTAAAAATTATTTCAAGTGGCTGGATTACTAATATTCTTAATGAACTCGAAGCTTCGGGATTTATAGAAATTCAGGTTCCATATTCTAATAAAACCAAAGATGCGTTGTTAAAAATTACCGATAATTATTGTATGTTTTATGAAGCTTTCAAGAAAGATGCTAAAATTCGAGATTGGAATATGGTTCAGAATTCGCAACGATGGAAAATTTGGAGCGGTTTGACATTCGAGAATATTTGTTTTTATCATCGATCGAAAATCGTTAATGCGCTTGGATTGAACGGCATTCAAACAGCAGTTTATTCTTGGCACAACAAAGGAAATGACGAAATGAATGGTGCACAAATCGATATGATTATTGATCGAGCCGACAAATGTTTGAATATTTGCGAAATAAAATTCAATGAAAATCCGTTTTTGATTACAAAAAAGTATGCCCAAGATGTTCGTTTGAAAATGACCGCTTTTAATCATTTTACTAAAAATCGAAAAACGTTGTTTTGCACATTTATAACTTCGGGTGGATTGGTCGATAATCCAGAAAGTGTTACTTTGACCCAATCGAGTTTAGGAATTGATGATTTATTTTAAGGTTAATTTTTATTGAAATGGGATTTTGTAGCCCAGATTGAAATGGAAAACAAAATGTTTTAAAAATCTTTGGTTTTTTGCTTTTTGAAAGAACGACCAACGGAAGTTCCTTGCAAAAAGTTAGAAAACCGATTTTTAAAATGTTTTTTTTGGAGAGAAAAGCTGGAAATAGCTTCTAATAAAAAAGCCAAAATAAAATTGAATTTATCTTGGCTTTAACTTTTTAAACAGCTGGCTTATAGTCTTGTTTATCGATTATCATTTTTGATAAAATTTCTCGAAGAATTTCTGAAGTTCCGCCGCCAATTGGCCCTAAACGGCTGTCTCTTGACAATCTTGCCAATGGATATTCTTCCATATAGCCGTAACCACCAAGCATTTGCAGGCAACTATAAATTGTGTCGTCTGATACTTTTGTTGATTTTAATTTTGCCATTGTGGCTTCTTTTACAACATATTCGCCTTTGTTTAATCTAGCGACTGCGGCATAATTAAAAATTTTGCAATGTTCAACTTCGGTTGCGTGATCGACCAAAGTGTGACGCAGGGCTTGAAATTTATCGATAGTTTTTCCAAATGCTTCACGCTGAGACATATAATTAATCGTGTAATCAATAGCATATTCGCATCTTGCGTGTGCATTGACTGCCATAATTAATCGTTCGAGAGCAAAATGTTGCATTATGTATGGAAAACCTTTTCCTTCTTCGCCCATTAAATTTTCTTCAGGAATTTCGACATTATCAAATGCTATTTCGGCAGTATCTGATGCGCGCCAGCCCAATTTATCAAGCTTGGTAGCGTTAATTCCTTTCAGGTTTGTGTCCATCAAGAACATACTAATGGCTTTGTTTCCAGTGCCAATATCGGTTTTTGCGGCAACTACATAATAATCGGCATAAACTCCGTTGGTTATGAAAGTTTTTGAACCGTTAATGATGTATTTATTTCCTTTTTTTACGGCAGTTGTTCGCATTCCTGCAACATCGCTTCCGCCAAATGGTTCGGTTAGACACAATGCTCCGATTTTATCGCCAGCTATACTTGGTGCTAAATAATCCTGCTTGATTCTGTCGTCGCCTTCCGCATTTAGATGTGTCATTGCTAAATAAGCGTGGGCCCAAATTGCTGCTGCGAAACCTGATGATTTTATTTTTTGAAGTTCTTCTAAAAGAACAACTGTATAGAATAAATCGAGATTCATTCCGCCATAAGCTTCAGGATATGCGATTCCGAAAAAGCCCATTTCGCCAAATTTTTTCCAAATAAAACGTTCTATTGTGCCAGTTTTTTCCCATTTTTCGATGTGAGGCACGACTTCTTTTTGCAAAAAATCTTGTAAACTTTTTCTAAATAATTCGTGTTCTTCGGTAAAATATGTTGAATTCATTATGATATGACTTTATTTTAAGCATTTATTTTAGAATTGTAAATATAAGGCTATTATTTTGATTTTATCAACAGGAAAATCCTTAATTTCTGATAATTCCGCAATATTCTTTATTTCTCCATTCATACTGCGATAAATAACAATGTTTTTGGCGATTTGGTATTTAAAATAAGGAAATTTTGTTAATTCTTTGATGCTTAAATTATTAATATCAATTTTTTCTATGTTTGGTTGATTGATTACTTGAAAATTAACATTTAGTTTTTGGATTACATCTGGCGATAAACCATAAATTTCGTTCATCTGATCCATCGAAACGAATGCTTTAAAATTAAGCTTTTGACCTAAAATTCTATCGGAAATTGCATCGCCAATGCCTGAAATTTTAATTAAATCTTCTTTGGTTGCTAAGTTTATATCTTTGACAACCAATTTTTCTTTTTCTGGAAATTTTTGATAATTAGAATTTTTATAGTCTTGGTAATTGCTTTCAGATTTTTTGTTGACCCAATCTGGAAATTTAAAATTGGGCACCATTGCATTCAATAAAGAGTCGGAAATTCCTGTTACGGCCTGAAATTCTTTTGGCGAATTGGCAAATTTTCCGAGTTTTCTGAAAGCGAATAATCTGTCGATTTGAGCAGTTGTCATTCCGAGTTTGTAACCTTTAAAATCGGTTATAAAATTCGGATTGTATGGATAAACTTTATATTTAAAAGTTGGACTTTCTTCTTTTAATGATTCAATTTTTGATGATAAAGATAACCATTTCTGTTCGTCTGGATTGACGGTTTCGGTTGGAGTAAAATCAATGAAGAAATACAAAACTTGTAATGTGATAATGATTCCGAATAAAGAAAATATGCCAATTCGTTGACTTTTATTGAATTGTAAGAATGATTTTATTGGCATAAATTGGAATTAAATTACAAATATTTTAAATCTATTGACACGAATTCAATATTATCGTTTTGGCTGATTAAATTGTATCTGTATATCACAAATCAAAAACCGAAGATCGTTTGGCACGAATAAAATCTTTTAGTTTAAGCCAAAAAGCTATCGTCAAATATACTCCAAACCACAATCCTGCTGTTACAAATGAAATATAAATAAAAAACAAACGCACATTCGAAGCGCGCATTCCCAACCTATCCGCCAATCTTGACGAAACGTGAAAACCGTGTTTTTCGAAGAAGTATTTTAGTTTTATTTCTGGTCGCATTTTTAAGTTTCGTGTTTTTTTAAAGTTTCAAGTTTATGGTTGATGTAAATTTACAACTATTTATTCGAATTTGGAATTTCTATTTTCTTAATTCTATTTTCTAAAAATCTAATTATTTTTCATCAATTCCATTCCAATTGCACAATCCAAACATCTTGATTTGTTGCAATATTCGTTTTTGAGTTGTAATAATGATTGTGTGTCAAATGCGTTTTTGGATTTTATTCCAAATAAGTTGAATTTATCTACAATCGAGTTGTTTTCGGGTGCAACTTCATTTAAAAAATCTATTAAATCTTCAGAAATTTCTTTGCCTAAATGTCTAGCATAAGCAAACTGTATTGGAAGTATTGTATTGATTATCAATAAATCAACAAACGATTTTGACAATGGTTTTTTCTTTTTTGGACTTTCCTTATCAAATTGATAATGCGTTTGCCAATAATCAGAAACCGAAATATCAAAAACTTCATAAATATCTTTTATAGATGTAATTGCAATTATTTTTGAGAATAAATTTTGTTGTTTGTGGTATAAATTCGCCAATTGTGATAAGCGAATTGTAGGGAAATTATCTGGTCGATGCTTAAAAAACTGAACTGGTTCGATTATCGTTTTTTCGATTTGGTATTTGTGTAACAAATAAAAAAATCTGAATTGCAAATCTTTATAATAATTATCTTCTTTTTCGGAATCTAATAAACTAGCATTTCCAAATATTAAAGCCTCGAGATTTTCGACTTCATAACTTTCTTTTCTAACGATATTAAACGGAATTGACTTTGCAATTTTTAAGAAAATCTCTCCGTTTGTGTTCAGTCCAAAATTTTTGGCTAATGATGCAAACAATACCGCTTCCCAGTCTTGATTGGTCGAAATTAATAAATCTTGAATTGGTCGAGATTTTCGTTCTAATCGTTCGAAAAACAAACGTTCTTGCCAACTTTTTAGAGTAAATTCATTAACATTTTGAATTTGTTTCTCGCAAAAAATCCAAGATTTGGGTTTCATTAAAGTTTCGTAATTATCCAAAACTTCTTTTGAAACAAGTTTTTTAAGCTCCAAAACTGGAATTTCGGTATTGTTTTTTCTGAAAATTTCGGTGTCGTGTTCCCAAACTACGTGCAAAATTACTGAATCGTAATTTTTATCTTTTTCGTGATTGTGCACATACCAATCTGAAGATTTTATATGAATTTCTACATTTCCTGCCCATTTTTGACCTTCGATTTCAATTTGTGCATTAAAAAAATCTGGACCAGCCAATTGTGTGTATTGTCCTGAATTGATTATTGAAATTGTTTCTCCGTTGCTGGTTTTTAAATCCGATAAATCAAATTTCTTGAATTTCCAGATGTAATGAAGAAAATCTTCTTTCATATATTTTTATTTGAAACGAATATAGAAATTTGACACCAATTTCACAAATTTGTACGAATTATTTTTAGATACAGATTTTTAAGAAGAATTTCTGCTAAAGCCAATACAATTTTAACTTC
>JAYVBR010000161.1:0-8657 GCA_043750395.1 Bacteroidota bacterium
TATGTTAGTTCTAAGTTTTTTAAATGTTTTTTTGGAACTGCAAACCACGTGAGGGATAGTAGCTGGGTATCGTCTTTTTCGGACGATACTCGCGGATAGACCGACCGCATTTTTGAAAAAGGGCCAATCGATAGTAACATAGGCAGCCCTTTTTTAAAAATGGGGTCACGCCATGATTAATCTTAGCTACTAGCTATTGAAATCTGATGGCTTTAACTGGTGTGATTTTAGTTATAATATAGGATGGGACTAGCAAAACTATAAGACAAATGAAAATTGTACCGAGGTTTAAAAGCAATAAATAACCGAAATCGAGGTTGACTGGTGCGGTATTTACAAAATAATTTTCGGGCGGTAACTTGATTATTCCTGTGAATTTTTGAATTAGTATTAATCCGATTCCGATTAGGTTTCCGAAAAACAATCCTCTTAATATTAAGTAGGATGCATTGTAAAGAAATATTTTGCGGACTGACCAATTGTTGGCTCCGAGTGCTTTGAGAATACCTATCATTTGGGTGCGTTCGAGGATTAGAACGAGTAATGCAACTACCATATTGATGGTAGCGACAATTATCATTATGATTAAAATTGTGATAATATTGAAATCGAATAGGTGCAACCACTCGAATATGGCTGGAAATTTTTCGATAATGGTTGCGGTGTCTAAAGTCGAGTTTGTTAGTTTATATACTTGGTCACCTTTGGTTTGAATTTCATCGAAATCGTTAATAAATACCTCGAACGAACCGATTTGGTTGGGTTGCCAGTGATTGATTTTTTGAATGTGTCGAATGTCGCCTAATATGTAGGTAGCATCGAATTCTTGAAAACCTGAATTGTAAATGCCTGTAATCTTGAATCTTCGAAGGTTTGGGAGTTTGTTTCCCGTTTCTTTCATAAAAAATGTGTTGAAATTATCGCCTACTTTGAGATTTAATCTATCGGCTAGAAATTTCGAGATGAGTATTTCGGGGTTTAATTGTTGTTTTAAATTTGGAATTTTCCCTTCGATTAAATATTCGTTTAGGTTGTTCCAATCGTAATCTTTGCCTACGCCTTTGAAAATTATTCCTTCGAATGCAGTTTCGGTTCTTATGATTCCTGCTTTGCTTGCAACGGCTTGAACGTGGTTAATTCCGTCGACATTTTTGAATTTTGGATAGAAATTTTGTACTGTCGAAATGGGTTTGGTACTGACTTTGGATTGGTTATCATCGAAATTAGAAATAATAATATGTCCTGAAAATGCTGCTAGTTTTTCGCGGATTTTTTGTTGTAATCCCATTCCTGTTGACACCGAAATGATCATCATTATCATTCCGATTGCGATTGCTGAGATGGCTATTTTTATTATTGGCGAAGATATACTACTTTTATGGTCGCTAGTTGTAATTAATCTTTTGGCTATGAAATGTTCTAAATTCAATTAATTTAAGATTTTTGATTAACGATTCTTGATCTAAGATTTTAAAAATGCTAAAGTAGGGAGAATTTTTGACACCAATTTCACAATTTTCACGAATTGACTTTTTTAGACCCAGATTTGACGGATTAATTTGATAGCTAAAATAAAAAGTATATTTAACACGAATTACTAATTTTCACAAATTGACTTTTTGGGACACAGATTACATAGATTTCACAAATTAATTTGATTAATAAAATAAAAAAAATGTTTAACACGAATAGCACTAATTTTCACGAATTGAATTTTTTGGACTAAGATTTCAAAAATTAATTTGATTTATAAAATAAAAAGAAAATTTGACACAAATTGCACTAATTTTCTCAAATTAACTTTTTTGGACACAGATTACTCAGGTTTGACAGAATTTTCTTGAATACAAAATTTACTTTTATGAAATATTTTATTAACACGAGTTTATTGTTTATTGTTTACTTGATTATTACTAGTTCTTGTGGTATAAATCGACATTTAGAACAAGCTGTGAAATCGAAGGAAATTTCGATTGAAAAACCTGAAATTTTTATCGATATAAAAACTGGTGCAGAGAATATTGATGCTTATTGGCCTTTGATTAATAACAAAAAAGTTGGAATTGTAACCAATCAAACAGGAATTATTCAACTCGAAAAAGATAAAAACATTTCGATTGTTGATTTTTTAATTTCAAATAAGAACATAAATATTACCAAAATATTTGCTCCAGAACACGGTTTTCGGGGAACTGCAGATGCTGGCGAACACGTTATTGACGGAAAAGATTCTAAAACTGGTTTGCCAATAATTTCGCTTTATGGCGATAATAAAAAACCAAAACCCGAACAATTAACAGAAATTGATGTTATGGTTTTTGACTTGCAAGATGTTGGCGCACGATTTTACACCTACATATCTACGCTACATTATATGATGGAAGCTTGTGCAGAAAACAACATTAAATTGATAGTTTTAGACAGACCAAACCCGAATATTAATGTAATTGATGGACCAATTCTTGAAAAAGATTTTACAAGTTTTGTTGGAATGCACCCAATTCCGTTGCTTCACGGAATGACAATAGGCGAATATTCTAAGATGATAAATGGCGAAAAATGGTTAAAAAACGGAATTCAATGCAACTTGAAAGTTATTCCTTGTTTAGATTACAATCGAAAAATGAGTTATTCGTTGCCAGTGAAACCATCGCCAAACTTACCAAATGACCAATCCATTAATCTTTATGCGAGTTTGTGTTTGTTTGAAGGCACCAATGTTAGCGTTGGTCGTGGCACCGAAACGCAATTTCAGGTATATGGATCTCCGTTTTTGCCGAAAAGTAATTTTAGTTTTGTTCCTGTTCCGAATTTTGGCGCAAAAGAACCATTGTACAAAAATGAGATTTGTAATGGCGAATTACTTACAAATTATCCAAAAGTTGACAAACTTGAATTAAAATGGCTTATCAAATCATATAATTCTTCGAAAGATAAAACTAAATTTTTCAATCCTTTTTTTACGAAATTGGCTGGAACGAAAAAATTACAACTGCAAATTGAAAAAGGTATTTCGGAAATTGAAATTCGAAAAACTTGGGCAAAAGGTTTGGAAGATTTTAAACAAATGCGGTTTATGTATTTAATTTACACCTCCCCCAACCCACCTAAAATAGGGGAGTAAACAATAAAATTACAGCGGCATTTTCAATTTCATTTTCTCGACAATATTAAATGCAGCTGGACAAATTGCAACATTCAATAATGTCAAATCGGTAATTTGATTGAACTTTTTTCGATCCGTATGCGGAAATTCTCTACAAGCTTTTGGGCGAACATCATAGATAAAACAAGAATTATCTTGATTTAAAAAATGGCAAGGAACTTCATTCAAAACATAATCTTTGTCTTCATCTACACGCAAATATTGGTCAATAAATTGTTGTGGCTTTTGGCGTAAATGCTTAGAAATTCTATCAATATCAGCATCTGTAAAAAGTGGACCAGTAGTTTTACAGCAATTGGCACAAGACAAACAATCGGTTTTTTTGAATTCGGCATCGTGCAAATCTTGCATAATGTAATCTAAATTTTTCGGCGGTTTGTTTTTTAGCTTCACGAAATACTTTTTGTTTTCGATATGCTTATCTTTGGCTTCTTTTGGAAGTTGTTGTAAAATTTGTTTCAATTTTAAAAAGTTTAAAAGTTCAAATTGTTTAATTTAAAATTGTTTGTAACTAAATATAATATTACAAAATATATTTTAAATGCAAAATTAGCTTTTTTAAACATCAAAAACTGAATTAAACCAATTAAAACTTTTAAACAAAATTAAATTAAAATTATGAAAGATCTTTTCGGCAAAGCCATTCTAGATTATCAAACCAATAATTCGCCAGAGAATTTGGTTACCGAAACTTCAATTTCCGATGAAGATGAAATGTCGGTTTCCTACCTTTTTAGAACGTTTTCACAAATGCCAAAAATCGAGCTAAAGGCTTTAGAAATGTGTTTTGGGACAATTCTTGATGTTGGTTGTGGCGCAGGAAGTCATTCCTTATATCTGGAAAACGAGATGAAACTAAATGTAACTTCGATTGATATTTCTACAAATGCAATAAAAGCTTGTAAACTTCGTGAATTAAAAAACGCAAAAGTTCAGAATATTCTTGAATTAAATGCTACTATTCAAAAGTTTGACACCATTTTATTATTGATGAATGGCACAGGAATATTCGGAAAATTATCAGAGACTTCGAAATATTTACAAAAACTAAAATCATTGTTAACTGAAAACGGTCAAATTTTGATTGACTCTTCCGATTTAATTTATATGTACGATGAAGATGATTTGCTAGCTATCAAAAAATCAAATCAATATTATGGAGAAATCACATTCTCTTTAAAATACAAAAAGGAAAAAGAGCTACCTTTTCCTTGGTTGTATTTAGATTTTAATTTATTAAAGAACTTATCAAAAGCAAATGGTTTGCAATGCGAAAAAGTTCTTGTTGGAGAAAATTTCGATTATTTAGCGAGACTTTTTACTTAAATTTTCAGATTAATTGGCATGTTAACCAAAACTTTGACTTTTTTTCCTTCTTGTTCTCCAGGAGTCCAAGTTGGACAAGATTTCAAAACTCTAATTGCTTCTTCGCCAGTGCCTTCTCCTAAATCTTGAATTACTTTTATGTTATCAATTTTTCCATTTATACCAATTACAAACGAAACTTTAACAGCTCCAGAGAGACTTTCGACTTCTGGCAAAACAAAATTAGAAGCAACAAATTTTACAAATGCAATATATCCACCATCAAATTCTGGTTTAACTTCGACTGTTTCGTAAGCAAAAGCTGGTCCTAAAGATGGCGCTTCATAAACAGCATCTTGTGCATCGACAGATTGAATTGCAAAAAAAGTTAAAAATATAAAAATAAACTTTGCCATTTTTTATTCGATTTGAATTGAATAATAAAAACAAATTAAAAATTGTTCCCAAAATCAAGAATACAAATAAATATAAAATATATTAGAAAAATGTATAAAAATGTATTTTTAACTTATGCTACAATCAATTATTATCAAATAAAAGACGATTTGATATTATAACGATTAAAAATAAGATATAATCGATTAAAAGCTCATAAAATTATCAATTACTCAATAAATTTACATAAAGATTACAATAAATTAATTTAACAAACCGATTTTACCTGATATTAATAGGATAATTCATTAAAACCCTGACTTTTTCTCCATTCAATTCTCCGGGAAGCCATTTTGGAGATTTAATAAACACGTTTTTAGCAGCTTGCGCAAATTCGTTTCCTAAATTTTGAACGATTTTGATATTGGTTAATGAACCGTCAATTTCTATGACGAAACTAATTTTAATTAAACCTGTCACTCCTTCTACTTCGGGACTGACAAAATTAGTAGCTACAAATTGATTCAATTTAGATTCGCCACCAGGAAAAATTGGCGGAATTGTTACCTCATTAAATGTCATTGGTTCAGTTTGGGCAAGAATAGTTTTAGGAAAAACCAAAAAAGAAAATATCGAAATATAAAATAAAATCTTATTCATAGCAATAAGTTTACAATTTTTGTTAAAAATAGTAAATTAAATTACATAAATTTAAAAAAATGTAAATTATTCCTTATTACTTTAATTTAATAATTTATTCTAAATACCTTTTTAAGGAATATTCAAGTATTTGTGCGTTTGTAAAGAAACACGCCATTTTGGGTTGTTCATTACATAATCTACAATCATTGGCGTCATTTCTTCTTTTTTACTCCATTCAGGTTGCAAGAATAAAATGGCACTTTTATTTACTTTTAAAGCTTGTTCTTCGGCAAAAATAAAATCGTGTTTGTTGTAGATAATCACTTTAAGTTCATTTGCATTGTCATTAACTGTTTGTGTTGGCAACTTATTTTTCTTTGGCGAGAGACAAATCCAATCCCAAGTTCCTGTCAACGGATAAGCACCCGAAGTTTCTATATGAACGTTTAAATTTTGTTTTTTCAAGGAGTTGGTCAACTCGGTCATATCCCACATTAATGGTTCGCCACCAGTTATAACAATTGTTTTGGAATATTTGGTTGCATTTTCAACAATTTGACCAATATGAGTTGGTGGATGCAATTCGGCATTCCAGCTTTCTTTGACATCGCACCAATGGCAACCCACATCGCAACCGCCTATTCTAATAAAGTAAGCTGCAGTTCCTGTATGGAAACCTTCGCCTTGTATGGTATAAAACTCTTCCATTAACGGAAGCATTGTGCCTTTTTCAACGGCCGATTGTATTTCTTTTGATAACATTTTGCAAAGATAGGAATTTAGATTGCAGATTTTAGATTTTAGATTGCAGATTTAAGATTTCAGGTTTTAGGTTGTGAATATAGATTTCAAATTAGACTTCTTTCTCAATATAGCGTTTATAGGTTGTGAATTTTAATTTTAAATTTTTAAAATTGAAATTGTCATTGACATTGATAATATTTCATTCCAATAAAAAACCGATAGCTTTTTCAAGTATCGGTTTTGGTATTTATTTTATTTTCCTTTTTTTAACTTTTTTTTTTAGAGGTTGGCTCTACTTTAGTTGGCGGAACAATTTTTGGCGGCGTAATTTTAATATTACTCAACGCCGCAATCGAATCGGTTGCGTAAGTATTAGCTGGATCAAGTTCTAATGTTTTTGTCCATAATTCTTTGGCTTTTAATTTATCAGTAAATGCGTAAAATGCACCCATATTATTGTAGGCCTCGATGATTTTGGTTTTATTTTTCGCTAATTCTTCTGGTCCTTTTGCAGTCGATGTATCGATGTAATCTTGGTAAGATTTAGCCATAATATCATCTTTTTCTAGCAAATCGTTAATTTTTGCTTTGAAATATCTGTATGCTGGAACAGTTGGATAGCTTTCTATTGCTACTGAAAATGCTGCATCAGCTTTATCAAGAGCTGGTAAGTTTGGTTTGGTTTTGTCGTAACCGTAATATATGCAATATCCATAATAGATGTTGTCTTCGGCGTAATTTTTAGATTCTTTATTGCTCGTTGCAATTTCGAAAACGGTCGCTGCTTGGTCGTAGCTTTTTTGTTTGAATAAAGAACTTCCAATTTCGTTGATTTCTTCGGTAAGTTTTGGTTCATCGATTATTGCGCTTTTAAAAATAGCAACAGCTTCGTTGAATTTGGCAACATCGACAATTTTTCCGTCTGGACCAGTTGCCTTTTTCATTTTAGCTTGACCTAAAACGAAAGAATCTCGTGGTATTTTCTTAGAATTTGGATTGGCTAAAAATTCTTCGAGAGATTTAATTGCAACGTCTGTATTTCCATTTTGGTATGATGCGTAACCTAAATAACGCATAATTCTTGGGTTAACACCAGCAATTTTTTGCATTTCGTTGGCTTCTTTTTCTAGAGCTACATAATCTTTTGCAAGAATTAAGAAATCAGCATGACGCATTCTTGAAATTAACGAATAATCGGTCAAGCTCATATATTTCTCGTAGAAATCTAATGCCTGTTTATTGTAAGCTTTATAATTTTTGGCGTCTTTATTTCCCCATAAATAATAGGTTTCTGCTAATTCACGGTATACTGGACCATAATTTGGGTTGGTTGCCACTACTCCATTATAAGATTCTACAGCTTTGTCGAAAACCTGTGCACCTTTTAACAAAACACCTAATTTTACTTTTGCTCTAATTAATGTTGGATCGGCAGTAAACGCATCGCGATAGGCTTTGTAAGAATCGTTCTGGTTTTTGTCGCCAAAATAAGCATCACCTAGTGCCAAAAGAACTTGTGGATCTTGAAAATTTACCAATTTAGCTTTTTCTAAAATAGCAATTGCTGATTTGTAGTCTGGTTTATCGGAACTCATAAAAGCACGAGCAATATAAACATATTCTTGCAAATCTTTCTTTTTAATGTTTTTTAGCGCCAATGCAAAATTAGCTTGAGCACCAGTTGCATTACTATTGTCTAAATCGATTTGCCCTATTCCAATATTATTGTAATGTGCGAAATCTTTGGTTGTTAATCCTTTTTGGTAGGCAACTTTAGCAGAATCGACATAATTCTGAGATAAATATATGTTTCCTAATAAAAATGGTGCTTCACCGTTTAGCGGTTTTGAAACCATTATTGATTTTAGCATTGATTTTGCTTTTTCGAATTGCTCGGCATCAATGGTTTTTTTTGCGGCATCGATTTCTTGTGCATTTACTAATGATGCAGAACTAATTAATGCAGCAGTAAAAATTTTAAACTTATTCATCTTAATATAATTATACGTTTTTTTGAAGTTTTATTTTTTTACCTGAATATTTCTTCCAGGAATTCTGACAGGCAATAAACCCGACTTTAATATGATTCTTTGTCCACGTTCGCCAGCAATGAATGATGCAAAACCAATTCCGAGTCCCGAAAACGGTTGACAATTGATAATATACAAATCACGTGCCAAAGGATACGTCTTTTCGGCGATGTTGTTTTGACTGGGGTAAAAATAGTCTTTTCCTTTTAAACTTTTAACATTAAGAATATTAATATTTTGTTTAAATTTTTCAACTGCTTCTGTTGGTTGCGTCAACCAGTTTACGCCAACCACTCCAATCATTCCAGAATTTTCAGAAACATATTTGACAACTTCTTCGTTGGTTTTGAACGAGAAAATTCCTTTTTCAGGAT
>JAYVBR010000162.1:0-8653 GCA_043750395.1 Bacteroidota bacterium
ATTTTATACAATGTTGTTGAATGACTTACCAAAACAATCATTGGAGCCAATCCATAAAAACCTAATCCTAAAGCAATAACTCCAATTGCAGAAACTGGGGCAAATGGCAACAAATAAATTACATAATAGACAATAAGCAATATAGAAAACCCGTTTATGAAGTAGGATAAACTTGAAAGGAATCGGTTTTTTGCATTATTATAAATAACAAAATTCGATAAGCAAAACATAAATGTTACAACATAAACCCAAATCGGTAAATTTTCGAAAATATTAATAAAAACATTGGTCGAGAAGCAACCAATAAACCAATTTAAAAATAAAAATGGTAATAAATGCAAGTATTTTTGTTTATTTTTAATAACATTGAATGTTACGATTATTCCAAAAACAAATTCAATGGCAATGTTAAAAAAACATAAAAACTCTAGTTTGTCACTATCATATTCACTTCCAATTAATGACGTTGTTAGCATAACAATGCTTAATAAAGTAACAATAATGCTAGGTTTTACGCCAGTTTTGTTTGTAAAATTTTTAATTTCTTGAATAATTTTCATTTGATAATTTATTAAATTTAAAGTACTTTGAATTGCAAAGTTAATTATTTATTTGAATTGTAAATAAATTTTGAAGTTTTTTTTAAAATATTTTTCATCCTAACAGGTTTTAAAAACCTGTTAGGTATTTTTTTGTAGTGTTTTAGGCTAACAAATTAAAAATTTGTTGGGTATTTTTTTGATCAAATTATTTGCAAAACTAATATTTAACAGGTTTTGAAAACCTGTTAGGACAAGTGACTTTATAAAATTAATGACCCAATAAATACCTAACAGTTTTTAAAAACCTGTCATTATAAGCTATATATTAAAAATTAATCCAAAGTTTTTCCGCGTGAGGGATTGAAGCAAAGTACCGAAGTACTGCGAAAAGCCTGACAGCATTTAAAAAAAGGGTGATTCGATAGTAACACGAGTAGCCCTTTTTTTAAATGGTGGCACGCCCTGAAAGATATAAGATTTTAGATTTATTGTGAAATGGATATTTAAAAGTAGTTTTTTTATCAATTCAATAATTTTTTAGTCCAAAATCTACTAATTCGTAAAAGATTGCACTTTTTTAAAGTATTTGCCTATTTGCTTTTAAATAATACATCGTTTTCGTAAATTTGCACTACATTAAAAAACAAACATTATGGCTTTTGATATTAAAATGATTGAAAAAGTGTACGAAAATATGGCTTCTCGTGTTGATAAAGCACGTGAACTAGTTGGTCGTCCACTTACATTAACAGAAAAAATATTATATTCTCATCTTTGGGAAAAAACACCAACGGCTACTTTTAAAAGAGGTGTCGATTATGTTGATTTTGCTCCAGATAGAGTTGCGTGTCAAGATGCGACTGCTCAAATGGCTTTGTTGCAGTTCATGCACGCAGGCAAAAAAACGGTTGCAGTGCCAACAACGGTGCATTGCGATCATTTAATTCAAGCCAAAGAAGGAGCAAAAACCGATTTGGAATTTGCCAATAAACAATCTAAAGAAGTTTTTGATTTCTTATCATCAGTTTCTAATAAATACGGAATCGGTTTTTGGAAACCAGGATCTGGAATCATACATCAAATTGTTTTAGAAAATTATGCATTTCCAGGTGGAATGATGATAGGAACCGACTCACACACTGTAAATGCTGGTGGTTTGGGAATGTTAGCCATTGGTGTTGGTGGAGCAGATGCTGTCGATGTTATGTCAGGAATGTCTTGGGAATTGAAATTTCCGAAACTAATTGGGGTTAAATTAACTGGAAAATTAAACGGTTGGTCGTCTCCAAAAGATGTAATCTTGAAAGTTGCCGATATTCTAACCGTTAAAGGTGGAACTGGCGCAGTTGTTGAATATTTTGGTGAAGGCGCAATTAATATGTCTTGTACAGGAAAAGGTACTATTTGTAATATGGGTGCCGAAATTGGAGCAACAACTTCTACTTTTGGGTATGATGATTCAATGAGAAGATATCTTGCTGCAACAGGTCGCCAAGATGTTGTTGATGCTGCCAATAAAGTAGCCGATTATCTAACTGGCGATGCCGAAGTTTATGCTAACCCAGAGCAATATTTCGATCAATTAATCGAAATCAATTTATCTGAATTAGAACCACATATCAATGGTCCTTTTACTCCAGATTTAGGAACACCAGTTTCACAAATGAAGGCAAAAGCTGCCGCAAACGGTTGGCCATTAAAAATAGAATGGGGATTGATTGGGTCTTGTACCAACTCTTCATACGAAGATATGTCTCGTGCGGCTTCGATTGTAGAACAAGCAGTTGCGCACGGAATAACACCAAAAGCCGAATTTGGAATCAATCCAGGCTCTGAGCAAATTCGTTACACGATTGAGCGTGACGGAATCATAGCAACATTCGAAAAAATGGGAACCAAAGTTTTCACAAATGCTTGCGGACCTTGCATTGGTCAGTGGGATCGGGCAGGAGCAGACAAGCAAGAAAAAAATACCATCGTGCATTCGTTTAATAGAAATTTCTCTAAACGTGCCGATGGAAATCCAAATACCCACGCATTTGTAACGTCGCCAGAAATGGTCGCTGCATTGGCAATTTCAGGTGATTTAAGTTTCAATCCAATTACCGATTCTTTGCTGAATGACAAGGGCGAAATGGTTAAATTGTTGCCGCCAAAAGGCGACGAATTACCAAGTAAAGGATTTGATGTTGAAGACGCAGGTTTTCAAGCACCAGCCGAAGATGGTTCAGGAATTCAAGTTGCAGTTTCAACAACTTCTGATCGTTTGCAACTGCTCGCACCTTTCGATGCTTGGGATGGAAAAAATATTTCGGGTGCGAAATTATTAATTAAAGCTTTCGGAAAATGTACGACTGACCATATTTCAATGGCTGGACCTTGGTTGCGTTTCCGCGGACATTTAGACAATATTTCGAACAATATGTTGATTGGAGCCGAAAATGCTTTCAATCAAAAAGCCAATTCAGTAAAAAACCAATTGACTGGTGTTTATGGCGAAGTTCCTGCGGTAGCAAGAGCCTATAAAGCGGCTGGAATTCCGAGTATTGTTGTTGGAGATCATAACTATGGCGAAGGTTCATCGAGAGAACACGCGGCAATGGAACCAAGATTTTTGGGTGTAAAAGCCGTTTTGGTAAAATCGTTTGCACGTATTCACGAAACGAATCTAAAAAAACAAGGAATGTTAGGTTTAACATTTGCTAACGAATCCGATTATGATAAAATTCAAGAAAATGATACAATCAATTTCGTAGATTTAACTGATTTTGCACCAGGAAAACCATTAACACTTGAATTCGTTCACGCTGATGGTTCAAAAGATTTGATTCTTGCAAATCACACTTACAACGAAAGTCAAATAGGCTGGTTTGTGGCTGGTTCGGCTTTGAATTTAATTGCTGCTGGAAAAGCGTAAAAAAAATAAATTATTACCAAAATAAAACGCTCTTTGTAAATTGAGCGTTTTTTTTGAAGCCAATCCTGCTTTTCGCTATAATCTTTTGCTCCAAAATCTTTTTTTCTAAGTCAAAAAACGAACTTCCGTTGGTCGTTGTTTTTCTCCCAGAAAAAATAGCTTTTTTCACAAAAGGATTTCCACTATAATCAGGGCTAAAAAAAATAAATGGAAAACTACATTATTATTCTTTTATGCATTGCCTCGTTTTTTGCAGGATTTGTAGATGCTGTTGTTGGCGGTGGCGGATTGATTCAAACTCCGATTTCACTATTATTATTGCCAAATATTCCAGTAGCAAATATAATTGGATCACTCAAAATTTCAGGAATTTCAGGAACAAGTTTTGCCGCATTTCAATATTTGAAAAAAGTAAAATTGAATTGGAAGAGCATTTTTCCGATGTTGATTTTATCTTGCGGAATGGCTTTTTTTGGTTCCTATTTGATGGTATTAGTTAAAAACGATTTTATGAAACCAATCCTTATATTTGTTTTAGTTTTGGTTGCGATTTATACTTTCTTCAAAAAAGATTTTGGTCAAACTGTTCATAAAGAAATTCCAGAAAGTAAAATGTTTATATATGGAATGCTAATTAGTCTGTTGATTGGTTTCTATGACGGATTTATTGGTCCTGGAACTGGAAGTTTTTTGGTTTTGGCCTTAATTTCAATTCTAGGATTTGATTTTTTAAATGCTTCTGCAAATGCTAAAGTCATTAATATCGCCACGAATATTGGTTCGATTGCTTTTTTTGTGATTAAAGGAAAAATTATTTGGGCAATTGCAATTCCAATGGCGTTTTGTAATGCTTTTGGTGGTTGGTTGGGTGCAAAAACGGCTCTAAGAAAAGGAAATGGATTTATTCGAGTTTTCTTTTTGATAGTTGTAGTTGGAACACTTTTGAGGTTGTGTTATGATGTTTTTTTAAAGTGATTTTGTCTAGAATAAATCGCTGTGAGTTCCAGTTCTGTCTAAATAAATTATTTTATCTTCATCATTTTGAAGCCAAATTAGTAACCAATCTGGTTTTAGATGGCATTCCCAAAAATTGGAATAGTTTCCGCTCAATTTGTGGGGTTTAAATTTTGTCGTTAATTCTCCTTTTTCTCTTAACGTTATTAAAACTGATTCCAACAATGAAATTTCAAAATTTCTTTTTTTACAAAGTTTAACATCTTTTTTAAACTGATTTGAGAACTCAATTTCAAAACTCATTATGAGAATAATTTTTCCATTAAATCATGATGACTTTTGGTTTTAGTCAATCCAATTCCATTTGAAGTATTATCCATTGATTGAATACTTACTTGATTTAAAGTTTTCATTTTAGATTCTTTTTCAGGATTTTCAACAATTTCAACTCCAACTGCATCTTTAAAAAAAGTATCAGTCATTGTCATAAATGCTTTTCCTGCTTTGGTTTTTTTGTTTACTTTGATTGTAAATGTTGTCATATCATTTGAATTATATCTACAAATATACAAAATTGATTGTTATTTTTATTTCAAATTAGTCAATATAAATCCTTAATAAAATCTTAATCAAAACCCAAAATTGGTTTTTAAAACTTATTTTAGCATTTAAAAACAAACTATTAAATGCCATTTATTATCAATCAAATCAACAAATCATTGTTTATTCTAATGTTTTTCATTGGATTAAACTCATTTTCTCAAGAAAAAACCAAAAAGCACAAAATTCAAAAAGGCGAAACAATTACTAGCATTGCCAAAGAAAATAATATTTCGATTAACGAAATTTATGAATTGAATCCTGATGCTAAGAAAGTTTTAAAACTTAATTCTGTACTAATAATTCCAATCTCTAAATCCAGAAAAGGAAAAAAATATTTAGAAATAGAACCTGAGATAGTTGTTGATTTGGTTCATCAAGTTGCTCCAAAAGAAACATTATACGGGATTTCGAAAAATTATAAAATTTCGATTGAAAATCTAAAAAAATGGAATCCAATTATAGAAGATTCAGGTTTAGAAATTGGTCAAATAATAAATGTTGCCGAGAATAAAATTTCTAGACAAAAAGAAATTGTAATTTTAAAACCTAATGAAACCTTAAATTCTAGAACAAAAATTCACCAAGTTTTAGCCAAAGAAACATTATATTCATTGTCAAAAAAATATAAAATCAGCATTCCTGAATTAGAAAAATTAAATCCTGAAGTCAAAAACGGTTTACCAATCGGTTTTAAATTAATAATTAGCCAATCAAAAAATGAAATTGAAAAAACAATTCCAATTATTGAACCCGAAACGATAATTGTCAAAACAGATTCAGTAAATTTATCAAAAAAAACTGAATCTGAAAAAATCATTTTTAAACAAGATGACATCGAAATTATTAAACCCCCAGATTCGCTTTCGGTTGCCAAACCAATTACTAATTTAGAATTACCCGATCAGTTATTTCAACGAGCATCAGAACAAATTGGTTCTAGATATCGAACTGGTGGAACGAATTCTGGAGCATTCGATTGTTCTGGATTAATGATTTATATTTATCAAGATTCTGGCGTTAAACTTCCAAGAACATCAGCCGAGCAATCGAGATTTGGAACAAGAATAAACAATTCCGAAGCTCAAAAAGGCGATTTAATTTTCTTTTCTACTAACGGTCGTGGCTATGTCAATCACGTCGGAATGGTGACCGATAATATTGACGGTGAAATAAAATTCATTCATGCATCAGTTCATGGTGGTGTTATAATATCTTCATTATCAGAAAGATATTATGTAAATAAAATAAAACATATCAATAGAGTTTTAGAATAATTACTTTTTTTATTTTATTTACCATCTTTAATTTCCATAATCATCTTTTTAATTGTTTAAATATACTCTTTTTTCAGTTACCCTTCGGGAAAGCCTTGATAGGCGCCGATCAAGACTTCCACGAAGGGGATTAGAGTTTACACAATTTAATGACTACTCCCCAGAATTCATTTGTTCAATTATATTCATCTAACTAATTTTTTTGAAAGTCCCAGATCGATTGGGAATTTAGTCACGAAAACAATGGACAGTTAGGTTTATTTGATGATTATTTAGCCCGTTGACAATTTTATAAACCAAATTAAAAAAAATAAATTTAGAAATATTGAATTCTAAAAGAACTAACAAAAAACAAGTTAAACAGAAAAAAAAGCTCGTTAGTACACTATTTATATACAAATATGAACTAACAATCTTTTTTTATTGAAAAACAATGATTTAATTTATAAAATCAAATAATTTTAATTCAAATTAGGATTTTCTGGTGCATTCGACCAAATTAGATATTCACCACCCAATTCAGAAATTTTTTCTTTCCAGAATTTGCTGCTTGATTTTTCAATAATTTTCTTTTCGTAGCTGTTTTTGGTTACAATCCACGAGTTAGATTGCATTTCGTCTTCAAGTTGATTGGCATCCCAGCCTGTATAACCAAGAAAAAAACGGATGTTACTTTTAGAAATTTGACCTGAATTAATTAATTTTCTGGTCAAATTAAAATCGCCACCCCAAAAAATTCCATTAGAAATTTCAATGCTATTTGGAATTAAATCAGGAACATTATGAATAAAATATAAATTGTCTTGTTCGACAGGACCACCGTTATAAATCTTAAAATCGGCATCAACATCAGGCACCAAATCGTTAATTGTATAATTCAAAGGTTTGTTCATAATGAACCCAACTGAGCCTTCGTGAGTGTGATCGGCCAACAAAATAACCGATCTATTGAAAGAAACATCTCCAATAATTGATGGTTCGGCGATAAGCAATTGTCCTTTTGATAGTTGTTTTGTAACCATAATTATACAATTTTTCATTAAAATTAATAAAAAATTGTTAGGTTTCAAAATTTATTTAAAAATAATCAAAAAAAAACCACTTGTACAAAACAAGTGGCTTAACTTATATGTTGCAAACTACTAGTTTACAGCTCCGTCTAAATCTGCTCCAGATTTGAATTTTACTACATTTTTTGCAGCGATTTTGATTGTAGCTCCAGTTTGTGGATTTCTACCGTCTCTAGCTTCTCTTTTAGAAACTGACCAAGATCCGAAACCTACTAAAGATACTTTTCCACCTTTTTTCAATGTCCCACCTACGTGAGCTAAAAATGATTCTAAAGCTAATTTTGCTGCAGCTTTTGTAATTCCTGCGTCAGCAGCGATAGCATCGATTAATTCTGATTTGTTCATAATAATTGTTATTAATTGTTGGTTAAATATTTAATTGCTTCACAAATTTATCAGGAAATACGTCTTGTGCAACAGTTTCGCTGGTTTTTTTTTGTTTTTGTTGATAAGTTAATATTATTGTTCATAACCAATCGACAAAAAGCATATTTTTCCGATAAAAACGAATGTTTACGATACTTAAACGGCATTTGTATTCTCTAAAAATGCCATTCCGTTCAAAACTTCTGACGTTTTCATTCTTTTTTTGCCAGGAAACTGCAAACTATAGATTTCTAAAAAACCATTTGTTACTGCAATTTTCATTTCTTTTTTTGTAAATAAAATTTTACCATATATGTAGGTATGATTTTCTGCGACAAAATTAGCTTCATAAATTTTTACATTCCAATCGTTTTTATCGTCTTTTATGAAACACCAAGCTGCGGGATGAGGCGACAATCCTCGAATTAAATTATGAATTTCTTGCCCGGTTTTCGTGAAATCAATCTTGCAATTTTCTTTGTTTAATTTGTATGCTGTTTTTATATTGGTATTTTCAATTTGAATTTTGGTCGTTGCCTTTTCTTTTTCGATTAATAATATTGTTTCGACAACTGTTTCGCAACCCAAGTTCATTAGTTTATCGTGCAATTCTCCTGCATTTTCATTTGTTTCAATTGCTATTTCGGAACTTAAAATCATTGCTCCTGTATCAATTTTATCATCAATAAAAAAAGTAGTTACTCCAGTTTTGGTTTCGCCGTTAATAATCGCCCAGTTTATTGGAGCTGCACCTCGATAATTGGGTAATAACGAAGCATGTAGATTGAAAGTTCCATATTTCGGCATTTTCCAAACTGCTTCTGGCAACATTCTAAATGCGACTACAACTTGCAAGTTTGCGTTTAAAGATTTTAATTCCGATAAAAAACTTTCGTCTTTTAAATTGGTTGGTTGCAATAAATTTAG
>JAYVBR010000163.1:0-3733 GCA_043750395.1 Bacteroidota bacterium
GTTGGCAGAAAATTTAAGAGCAACATTATCAATAAGTTAACTTAAAAAACTTTGATTTATTTAAGTAATTTAATGAAGTAGTTAGTCAATAACAAAGCAATTAAAAAAGTATGTTAAAGGGCGGTACATTAAACCTAAACAATTTAAAAAAGTACCTAAAGTTATCGTCCTGTGGTAGTCCACGTTTCAAAAAAGGGAAATAATTTAACAATGAAAAAAATATTTTACTTAATTGTTTTTATAGCTATTGCAAGCTGTGAAAATGCTGAATTGAAGAATGAGCCAATCGAGAACAATACAAAAGTGCATTTTGTTTCTATTGACCAAATAAAACAAATAGTTAAAGGCGATAATTTTAACAAGTTCATCTCAAAATTTGACAATGTTACCTTCAAAAAAGGATTAAACGAATCAATTCTTTCTGTAACAGAATTCAAAGAGTTTAAGGATAAAAATTCTGTAACTGCTTTTTATATGACAAAATTATCAAACAATAAATTTGTTTTATTTGCTGCAGACGATAGATCGCATCTAATTATGGGAGTCACTGATGCCGAAAATTCTGATTATACTATTAGTGATATAACATTTGAATTTAAATATTGGTTAGACGAAGAAATAAAAGCCATTGAATTTGCAAGAGCAAATTCTTTAAATCAAAATATTGAAATTGTAAACGAATGGCAAAATTTTAGTAGATATGATGAATTACAGGACCCTTACGAGTGTTCAGGTTCATATCACATATCGAAAGAACCATTACTCCAAACAACTTGGGGACAAGGTTCCGGTTATAACAACTATGCACCCAATTTAGGTTGCACCAATTATTCAAACGGAAATGCGCCCGCAGGTTGTGTTGCAACTGCAACAGCCCAAATAATGAAGTTTCATCAGTGGCCAAATAATTATACTTGGAGTAATATGCCGAACAATTTTGGTACAAATTCAACGTCACAACTTTTGTATGATATTGGTGTTCACACAGGAATGTGTTATAAATGCGATGGGTCGGGAACAAAAACTTACAAAGCAATGAACGCATTAAAAAATAATTTTGGATATTCAAATGCTCTATTTGCTGATTATAATTCCAGTACTGTACTAAATGAATTAAAACAAGACAAACCAGTTATACTTGCTGGTGGAGAAAGACAATATTGGTTGGGACTTATTCCGTTTTATGCTGAAGGTCACGCTTGGGTAACCGACGGGTTTATGGAAGGTTTTACTTGTACATACGATCAAAGCACAGGTTATGCAAATGGAGGATACGGTTATCTTCTATTTCATATGAATTGGGGTTGGTCAGGAAATTTCAATATGTATTGTAATAGAAATAATTTTAGTGTTAATGGAAATACGTTTAACTATCAAAGAAAAATGATTTATGGAATTCGCAAATAAAATTTTAACAACAATGCTGGGAGTAGTATTGTTAACATCGTGCTCAAAAGAAAACAATGAGCCAAAAGAAAATATATTTATTGAAACATCAGTACTTATGCGTATAACCAAAAGCGGTGAAATTGAAAATTTTTTAAACACAATTAATACTGATAATATTAGTTTGCATTACAAAGAAAACGGTGTTTTAAAAATGTTAACATATCCTGGCGATTATCCAAAAGGTTATTTAATTGCACAAGAACAGCCAGTGAATGAAAAATTAATAAAACTGTTTTGTTATTCTGGTGGAAATAACGATACGGAAGAAACTTATATAAAGTGGAATGAAACTGATATTGATACTTTATCTTACAATATTAAAAGATATGAATCTGGAAGTTTAGTTATAAGCTCAATTAAGTTTAATTCAAAACCTGTAACAAATAATAATCAGTATGGAATTTATAATGTGACTAAGTAGATTTAGAAATTAATTTAAAATGGTAGCTAATAAATGGTAGTTAATAATTTGTTTTATCTACCATTTTTAATAAAAAATCTTCTGCCAACAGCGGTTTGCCAAAATTGGGGTTTTGGTCTTGAATTTACACATTGTTTTGTACTTTTATGGTCAGTGATTTACTGAAAGTTCAGGCTAACCAAATCCCCAACTTCTGCAAGCCACGAGACGTTGTGTGCTATTTTCGAGCAACAGAAACCGATTAAATAATATAAATATGAAAAAACTGATATTTTTTATTGCAATTGTAGTAATCTCGAATACTTTTGCACAAAATACAAAATTTGAAGAAGTAATTAATTACTACAAAACTGAAAAGAATTTTAATGGTTCTGTTTTAGTTGCAACAGACGGTAAAATTGATTATTTAGCTGGAACTGGAATTTCAAACAGGCAATCATCATCTACAATAAATTCAAAATCAATATTTAAAATTGCTTCAATTACTAAAACTTTCACAGCAGTTTTAATTTTGCAACTTTATGAAGAGGGAAAAATTGATCTTAACTCAAAAATTGGAAAATATTTACCAAATTATGTAGGTGAAGCAAAAGATAAAGTTTCAATTCTGCACTTATTAACTTACAGTTCAGGAATTCCAAATTGTGAAGGAAATACAGGAATTGAAGTTTATCAAAAACCAATATCAACCAATGAATTTATTTCTAAATATTGTAGTGGTAAATTAGAATTTGAACCAGGAAAGCAATTTAGTTATGATAATGGAAATTATATTATTTTAGGAAAAATAATAGAAACTATTACTGGAAAAACATTTGAGCAAAATCTAAAAGACAAAATTTTAATTCCATTAAATATGGAAAACACAAATATGTTAAACTCAAAAAATATTATAACTGGTTTAGTTCCAACTTATAATATTGATGAAAAAACATTAGAGTTTTATAATGACGATCCAATGTATATTGAAAATTATTATGCAGCTGGTGCAATGTATTCAACAGTAGAAGATATTTTGAAATTTGATACTGCAATTTTTAATTACAAAATTTTAACAAAAAAAACAGTTGAAATTATGTTAACACCTTTTCCTGAACTTTACGGAGTTGCTCTTGGATTTTGGGTTACCGAAAATAAATTCGGAAATATTACAACAAAAGTTGCAAATCGGCAAGGTTCTATTTGGGGAGCAAATACAAATTGGTTGCATTTAATAGACAAAAATAAAACTATAATTATTTTTTCTAATACAAACGCAACAAACCTAACGGAACTAACAGAACAAATTGTTTTAGTTTCAACAAATCAAAGCGCAAATATTCCACAGCAAAAAATTGGAAATATTAAAGAAAGTTATAATTTTGAAAATGTAAACGGAACTTGGACAATTGATTTAAGACCTGACCCTAATAGTGAAGCTTATTTAAAAGATTTTGTAATAAATGCAACTAAAGGAAAAGATTTTGGAGGTGAATTTTACGGAACAAAATTCACAAATGGCAAGTTTAATACTGATTGGGAATATTTATATTTTGCTTTTACAACTAGTGATAAAGAAAATATTTACTATCATTCTGGATATATTGATGGAAACAAAGTATTTGGAATTTCATATTCGCCAAACAGAAAATTTACATCTCATTGGAAAGGAACAAAAAAATAAAAACAGCACACAACAGCGGTTTGCAAAAATTGGGGTTTTGGTCTTGACTTTACACATTGTTTTGTACTTTTGTGGTCAGTGATTTATTGAAAGTTTAGGCTAACCAAATCCCCAACTTCTGCAAGCCACGAGACGTTGTCGGCAAGTCGCTCTCGTAATTTTCCCCGTGGGAAAATACTCTGGCGAAAAGTTGACTTTTT
>JAYVBR010000164.1:0-3716 GCA_043750395.1 Bacteroidota bacterium
TTCATAATCAGATGTATTAATATCGAGTTGCGTTCCAAATGGTGTTGTTGCCGATAAATTTTTGGATCTTTGATACGCCAACGAACGCTGATTTCTAGAAAATGGTTTTCCGTCGGTATTTCTTTCGATAAAATATTGTTGAATTTCTGGCGAAATGGTTTCGAATGCATATCGGAAATATCCCAAAACGGGAAAATTTCTTAAAATGGCGTGTTTGGGTTGATTGGCATTATAAAATCCAATTAAAATTAGAATGATAATTATTGCTGTTGCAAAATAGGCAACATTCAAAAAATAATTAAATGCTAGTGAAATTATTAATAAGGTTAATGCGATTGTTAAAAGTTGTTTTCTCATTTTTGGGAAAAATTTAAAAATTTAAAATTATACCTAACAGGTTTTGAAAACCTGTTAGGATTCGATATTGAAAATTAACTAAATCGCAATCTGACAAAAACGTGCTTAATTCCTTTTTTGTCCGATTCACGTTCGTCGATTTCGAGAATATCAGTTAGCGATTTTAACATTGGCGTAAGTTTCGAAAAACCATAATTTCTTGGATCAAATTCGGGTTTTTTCTTCGAAATTAAATTTCCAACATCGCCAAGAAACGCCCAACCATCGTCGTCACCAATTGCTTCTAAAGTATCTTCAATCAATTCGATGGTTTGATTATCGATTTTGTTTAAAGTTTTTTCGATAGGTTTTTCTTGGGTTTTTGCAGTTGGTTTTTTATTTTCATTCGAAACTGCAATAACTGGTTTTATATTCTTTTTCTTGGTAGCACCGTCCAAAACTTCTATATAAATAAATCTGTCACAAGCAACTATGAATGAATTAGGTGTTTTCTTTTCGCCAATTCCAATTACTTTCATTCCAGATTCTCGCAAGCGGATTGCTAATCTTGTAAAATCTGAATCACTAGAAACAATGCAAAAACCATCGACTTTGTCGGAATATAACAAATCCATAGCATCTATAATCATTGCAGAATCGGATGAATTTTTACCAACCGTATAACTGTATTGTTGAATTGGTGTAATGGCGTGTTCCAACAAAACCGATTTCCAACCATTGGCATTTGGTTTGGTCCAATCGGCATAAATGCGTTTGGTTGTTGGCGTTCCGAACTTGGCAATTTCTTCCATCATTCCTTTTACGTTGCTGTAAGGAACATTGTCGGCATCGATTAGTACGGCAAGTTTGAGTTCTTTATCGGTTGTATTTGGCATTTTGTTATTATTAAAATAGAATTCAAATATACAAATATTACTATTCATAAAATATTCGTTTGTAATTTTCCTTATTTCAAATGATTTTTCCTTCAATTCGTGTTTTTAATTGTATTCGATGCTAGTTTTATTATAAATTCGCATCAAAAAAAAAGACTTACAATTTATTATTATTTACTATGAAATTTATTTCAATTACTTTATTTACTATTTTTTCAATAGTATCGATTAACGCTCAAGAAACCGAAAAAAGCCCAACAAAATTAAATGATGTTGTCGTTTCCAAACAAAAAAAAGCAATCGAAAAAAAACCTGATAGAACCATTTTCGATTTTGCTGGTCAATCGCAACTTAATTCAGGTTCAGTTCTCGAAGGATTAAAAAAATTGCCTGGATTAATAATTTCCGATATTGCTGGTTTGAATTATCAAGGCAAACAATTAGATGTTTATTTGGATGCTCGACCACTCAATATTTCTTCGAATGAACTAAATGCATATTTGGAAGGAATGCCAGCAAATGCAATAGAAAAAGTTGAAATAATAACACAACCAGGAGCAGAATTTCCTGCAACTTCTGGTGGAGCAATAATTAATATTATTACAAGTAAAAGTGCCAAAAATTATTTAAGTGCTACTTATAATTCGGGTTTTAATTTTACAAATTATGATAAATTTAGATCTAGAACAAACAATAGTGTTTTGTTAAATGCCAAAAACAAATATTTCGGTTGGCAAATAAATCTTGGTCAGAATTATCGAGAAAGTAATCTTATAAATAAAATATTTACCGATAAAAACAATACTTCAACGACTTTGTCCGAAACCAATGCTGATAGAATTAACAATAATGTTTTTGCAAAATCGGCATTAACATTTGATTTTAATAAAGACCGACTTTTGTTAAATTATGATATAAATTCGGGAAAAGTCACAGCCAATACATTGGCAAATGGTTTGGGTTTTGTTTCAAATGACGATAGTGCAACAAAAACATTACGTCAAGATGCAGTAGCAACTTATCAAAAACGATTTGTCGATACTGAAAAAAAACTTGATTTTAGGTTTAATTTTACTCGAAACAATAACGACTTTAATTTGCAATCGCAAATTTCAAATAATGCTGTCTTGGATAATTCATCGTTACAAGAATATCTAAATTTTAAAATTGATTATTCACAAGCTTTAAAAATTATGGATAAAGGCAAAATTAGTACTGGAACTTTAATCGATAATTTATATTTTCGAACCAAAGATTTTGGAAATACAAACTTGAATTACAACCGACAAACTACTGCTGGTTTTGTAGAATTGCAATCAAGTTTGAAACAATTCGATTTTATTTTAGGTCTTCGAGGCGAAAAATACAACATTAAAGGAAAAACAAACACCAATGATTTAAAGCCTTTCAATCAATTTAGACTTTTCCCGAACGCAAGTATTCAATATAATTTGGCAAGTCAAATTTATATAAATGCTAATTATAATAAAAAAATAAGTTTGCCAAGCACATCGTCTTTGAATCCAAACAATACCAATTATCAAAATCAGAATATTAGTTATGCTGGAAATCCGCAATTAGAACCAACCATTTTTGATAATTATGAGATTGAAATTTCTGCTTTTGACTATGCAAATATTGGATACAGCATAAATACAGCTAAAAATCAAGTAGTTAATAGGGTTTTATTGAACAACAATAATCAAGCTTCAAGCGTTACTTTGAATGTCGATCAAATAAAAATTCATAATGTAAACATTAGTTTGCCACTTCCTTATATGTTGTTTACCAAAGGTTTAGCCGAAACATTAAAAATGGATTTTAATCCTGATAAAATTAATTTTTTGTATGCTTATTTTGGCTATCAAAAATATCAAATTCCGGGATTGGTAACTAAAGGTTTTTGGAATTTTAATTTGATGTCACAAATTTTATTACCTAAAGAAATCAAATTTGTAACAAACTATAATTACAACACAACTGGAGGAAATTTTAATTATTTCATAGTTACAAAACCATTTAATCACAGTTTAGATTTCAGTTTTTCGAAGAAATTTCTCAACAATCAATTGTCACTATCGCTAAATTTTGATGATATTTTAAATCTTAACAAACAAGGATTTCAAGCAGTTCAAACGCCAGTTTTCATTGAAAACAAGTATGACACAAGACGATTTGGTTTTACATTAAATTATAAAATTCCGACCAAAAACAAATTGGCAAAAGAAAATCCAAATTTATTGAATAAAGACAAAAAAGAAGATTCTAATATTATTACGAATTAACTTTGTCAAAGTTTTGAACTTTGACAAAGTTAATTTAACATTTTTACCGCAAAAAATAAATAAAACGAATGACACACAAAATTAATTTAAAATATATTTTCATAGTTTTTATTGCAGTTTTTGCAAGTACAATTTTTCACGAATTGGCGCATTGGAGTATTGGAGAAATTTTAGGTAACAAAATGACTGCGACTTTAAA
>JAYVBR010000165.1:0-3716 GCA_043750395.1 Bacteroidota bacterium
TTACTTTTGCTAAACAAATTATTGTAATCTAACAAAATTAAGTATGAAACATCTTAACAAATTATTTGCTGTAATGTTAGTGTTTGTAGGACTAAGTTCGCAAGCACAAGACAGCAACAATCCTTGGGCCATTACCTTTGGAGCCAATGCAGTAGACACTAGAGTTAGTGCTGCTTCATCAGTACCTGATCAATTTTCACAGTATTTTAATGCGAAAGACAACTGGAACATTCTTCCATCTGTGTCTTATTTAAACGTATCGAAATTCATTGGACACAATTTCTCTTTTGGAGTTACTGGTTCTGTGAATAAAGTTTCGAAGTTTGTAAACCCTAGAGTCGCACCTTCAAAAGATTATACAGTTGGTAATCCTGGAGATTTAAATTATTATGCTGCAGATGCTGTAATTAATTATAGTCTTCAAAATTTATTAAAATCTAAATGGTTTGAGCCATCTGCTCACATTGGTGGAGGGTATACTTGGTTAGGTGATCAAGGTAAAGGTGGAACTGCAAACGCTGGTTTAGGTTTAAACTTATGGTTCACTGAAATGGTAGGTTTGTCTTTAAGGTCTTCTTACAAATATTCTTTTTCAGATTCAGCATTAAGAGGTGCTGCTGATAACATTCCAACACATATGCAACATTTAGTTGGTCTTACTTTCAAATTTGGAGGTAAAGATACTGACGGAGACGGAATATATGATAGAGACGATGCTTGTCCAGAATTAGCAGGTTCTAAAGAATTCAACGGTTGTCCTGATACTGATGGAGATAAAATCATTGATAAAGATGACGCTTGTCCAGAAGTTGCTGGTTTAGTAGCTTTCAATGGTTGTCCTGATACTGACGGTGATGGTGTTGCTGATAAAGATGACAAATGTCCAGAAGTTGCAGGTTTAAAATCTATGATGGGTTGTCCTGATGCTGATGGAGATGGTGTTACTGATGCGTCTGATAAATGTCCTACTGTTAAAGGAGCAAAAGAAAATGCAGGTTGCCCTTGGCCAGATACTGACGGAGATTCAGTTCTTGATAAAGATGACAAATGTCCAACGGTTAAAGGAACAGTTGCATTGATGGGTTGTCCAGAAGCAGTAATTGATGATGCAGTTATCAAAAAATTGAATGATTATGCTAAAACTATATTGTTTGACACATCTAAATCTACTTTCCAAGCGCAAACTATGCCAGTTTTAGAATCTATAACTGCAATATTGAAAGAATATCCTGCTACTAAATTTAGTATAGAAGGACATACTGACAATGCTGGAAAAGCTGATAAAAATTTATTATTGTCTCAAAGTAGAGCAGCAGCAGTTGTTACTTATTTGACACAAAATGGAATTGCAGCTGACAGATTAACTTCTTCTGGATTTGGACAAACTATGCCAATCGCTGATAACAAAACCAAAGCTGGAAAAGCTTCTAACAGACGTGTTGAAGTTAAATTGCAAAAGTAATTTAATTTAAATATTTCTAAAATAAATTTTAAAACGTCCCGATTCTTCGGGACGTTTTTTTATATTTATAAAATGATTGAAACTAAATTTTTAGACAAACTTGCGGGTGTAATAATTGATAAATATTCTAACAATTTATCGAACACAATAATTGTTCTTCCAAACAAAAGAGCAAAGATTTTTTTGATTGAAGCTTTAAAAAAACAAGTTTTTAATAACATTCTATCGCCAGAAATTATTGCAATTGAAGATTTTATTCAGGATATTTCTAATATTCGAACGATTGATCCAATCGAATTATTGTTCGAGTTTTATCAGGTTTATCTTTCAATAACTGATAAAAAAAATCAACAAGAATTTGAATTATTTGCCAATTGGGCAAAAACATTACTCCAAGATTTTAATGAAATTGACAGGTATTTGTTAGAACCAAGTCACGTTTTATCTTATCTAAAAGATATTGAAGATATTAAAAAATGGGGAATAGAAGTCGAAAATAAGACTAAGCTATTAGAAAACTATATTGATTTCTGGAAATTATTACCCAATTACTATAAATCGCTTTACGAGCATTTACTCAAAAAAGGAATTGGTTATCAAGGATTAATTTATCGAGAAGCTGTCAATAATTTAGAAAGCTATTCTAAAACTATTCAAAACAAAAAATTTGTATTTGCAGGGTTTAATGCTCTAAATCAATCCGAAGAAAAAATAATTCAATTTTTAATTTCTAAAAATATAGCTGAAATTTTTTGGGATGCGGAACAAACTTTTTTAAATGATCCATTTCACGATGCGGGTTTGTTTTTACGCAGATTCAAATCGAACTGGAAACATTACAAATCAAATCCGTTTGAATGGATTGTTGATGATTTCTCGAAAACCAAAAATATTCAAGTAATTGGAACTCCAAAAACCATTGGCCAAGCTAAAATTACTGGAAGTATTATTGAGAAAATCAAGTCTCATAATCCAGATTCAAATCTCAACAATGTAGCTATTGTTCTTGGCGAAGAAAATTTATTGGTGCCACTTTTGTATGCTTTACCAGCTACGTTTGGTGCTTTGAATATTACTATGGGATATTCTGGAAAGAACAATCCTGCCCAAATTTTGATTGCTAAACTCTTCAAAATGCACACCAATGCATTGTCTAGAAATGCTACAAATTATGTATTTTATTATAAAGATATTTTAGATATTTTGACGCATCCTTTGGTTGAACCCTATTCGAATAGCAAACAATTGGTACATATTATCAATAAAAATAATTATACTTTTATTACTCACAAAAAGTTATTAGAATTAAATGGAAATTCTAATCAATTATTTGATTTATTGTTTAACAAATGGGAAAATGGTTCAATCGAAGTCCTTTATTCTATCACTAGTTTATTATTAGTCATCAAACAAAATTTAGACAACGATAACGAGGAAGAAAAAATTACAAAAGCATTTGTATTTTCTATTTTTAAAGTCATTAATAAACTTATAAATTATTATTCACAGCATTCTCATATTGATAAAATCGAAACTTTACACGCTATTTATAAACAAATAATCGACTTGGCAGAAGTTTCTTTTGAAGGAGAACCTTTGAACGGCTTGCAGATTATGGGCGTATTGGAAAGTCGTGTTCTCGATTTCGAAACCGTAATTGTAACTTCAATGAATGAAGGTAAATTTCCTGCTGGAAAATCAATGAATTCTTTTATTCCTTACGATGTTAAACGGGAGTTGGGTTTGCCAACTTACAAAGAAAAAGATGCAATTTATACTTATCATTTTTATCATTTGTTGCAACGTGCCAAAAATATTTATTTATTGTACAATACCGAAAATGATGGTTTAGATGGAGGCGAAAAATCAAGATTCATCACGCAATTAGAAGTTGAAAAACAACCAAATCACAATTTATCACACGAAATTTACAATGCAGTTTTACCCGAAATCGCTCACAAACCAATGATTATTCCAAAATCAGAAACCGTAATGTTGCGTTTAAAAGAAATTTGTGAAACAGGTTTTTCGCCATCGGCATTGACAAGTTACATTCGAAATCCGATTGATTTTTATTTTCAAAAAATTCTACGCATTCGCGAAGTCGAAGAAGTCGAAGAGAATATAGCCTTGAACACTTTAGGAACAATAATTCACAAGACTTTAGAAGCTTTGTATTTGCCCTTAATCGGCAAGATTTTGTCTGAAAACGATTTAGAAAATTGCATCAAATTGCTTGACGAAGAAGTTTTGA
>JAYVBR010000166.1:0-3713 GCA_043750395.1 Bacteroidota bacterium
ACTGCTTTTAGAATTTATCAATTTAGAATTTTTTTAGAAATGCTAAAAGAAGAAAATATTTTCTGGAAAGGTTTCGGATTAAACGCATCGTATAATAAAATTGAAGAAAAAGGCATTAATTACAACGTTTATTTGGGCGATGAATTAAATAATATGCAAGGCTATCAAACTAAGAATTTTCATAATCAATATGTTCAAAATTTCGCTGAATTGGGCATTTTTGGATTTTTAATTTTAGTAATAATGTTATTTGTAAATTTAAAAAATGGCATTATTAACAAAGATTTTATTCATATTTCTTTCGCAGTTCTAATGATAAGCTTATTTTTGACCGAAACTTTCTTGTGGAGGCAACGTGGTGTTGTGTTTTTTACATTAATGTATTGTTTATTTAATGCAAAAATTTTAAAATTAAATTCAAAAAATTAAAAGTTTTTCAATAACGGTTATTCGATTTTATTATTATAGATTAAAAGTTAAGGTTTATATAATAAAATCACAATAGCTGCGTTATTTAATTTATATAAAGACAAAATGAAGAGAATATTAATTACAGGAGCTGCTGGTTTCTTGGGTTCGCATCTTTGCGACAGGTTTATAAAAGAGGGATATTTCGTAATCGGAATGGACAATTTGATTACGGGTGATTTAAAAAACATCGAACATTTATTCAAATTATCAAATTTTGAGTTTTATAACCATGACATAACTAAATTTGTGCACGTTCCTGGAGCAATCGATTATATTTTGCATTTTGCATCTCCAGCAAGCCCGATTGATTATTTAAAAATTCCTATTCAAACTTTAAAAGTTGGTTCTCTCGGAACCCATAATTTATTAGGTTTGGCTAGAGTTAAAAAAGCTAGAATTCTTATTGCATCAACTTCCGAAATTTATGGTGATCCGCTTGTTCATCCACAAACCGAAGAATATTATGGTAATGTCAATACAATTGGTCCACGTGGCGTTTACGACGAAGCCAAACGATTTCAGGAGTCTATAACAATGGCATACCACACTTTTCACGGAGTTGAAACCAGAATTGTTAGAATTTTTAACACTTATGGGCCAAGAATGCGACTTAACGACGGTCGCGTAATTCCAGCATTTATAGGTCAAGCATTACGTGGCGAAGATTTAACAATTTTTGGAGACGGATTGCAAACCCGTTCTTTTTGTTATGTTGACGATCAAGTCGAAGGAATTTTCAGGTTGTTACATTCAGATTATGTTTACCCAGTAAATATTGGAAATCCAGATGAAATAACAATCAAAGATTTTGCCGACGAAATTATTAAACTTACAGGTACAACCCAAAAAGTGGTTTATCATCCGTTGCCTATAAACGATCCTTTGCAACGTCAACCAGACACAACAAAAGCAAGAGAAATATTAGGCTGGGAAGCCAAAGTAAATCGTGAAGAAGGAATGAAAATTACTTATGATTACTTTAAATCACTTTCAACAGAAGAATTATTGAAAGAAGAACACAAAGATTTCACGGGTTTCATTCATTAATTTATGACTTCACACACAGGACGATATTCTAAATATATAAGACCAATTAGCATAGTATTTGACTTATTGGTTGTTTCTATTTTGTGTTTGTTTTTCTTTAAAGAATTAAATTTAAATTGTATATATTATCTTGTTTATCAAACGTTTGCTTGGTTGTCAATTTCCTTTTTCATAAAATTTTATGGCATATATAGATTTACAACTCCAGTAGAAATTTTATCAAAAATTGTTAAACAAGGTATTCTTTTTTTATTGGTTATTATTGCTTTTTTTCCTTTTTCCAAACAAGTCGTTTTTTCAGGAAAAGCAATAGCATTATTTATGGTTGCAAGCTTTATAATGATAACTATTTTGAAATTTTTATTGTTTTTCTATTTAAAAAAATACAGAATAATTACCGGAAGCAACTTTAGAAATATTGTAATAATTGGTTACACCGAAGAAGCAATTAGACTTAAAGAACTTTTTGATACCAGAAACGACTATGGATATAGATTTTTTGGATATTTTTCAAATAAAAAAACAAACAAAAATATAACAGGCAAAATAGTTGATTTAAAAGAGTTTGTTATTGAAAAAAACATAGATGAAATTTATTGTTCACTAAACGAAATATCAAACGAACAACTAACAGATTTAGTTGATTTTGCTGATGAAAACAACAAATCAATAAAATTTATTCCAGACACAAAAGAAATTTTCACAAAAAATTTACAAATAGATTATTACGAAATGTTTCCCGTTTTGTCTTTACAAAAGACAATTTTACACGAACCAACAACCAAAATTTTTAAACGAGCTTTTGATATTTTATTTGCAATAATTGTGATTATTTTCTTATTGTCTTGGTTGGTACCATTATTATCAATATTAATAAAAATAGAATCCAAAGGGCCAGTTTTTTTTAAACAAGGGCGTCCAGGATTAGACGAAGAGGAATTTCATTGTTATAAATTTCGTTCTATGAAATTAAATGGAACTACCGAAAAAGAAGCTTCTAAAAACGATCCAAGGGTTACTAAATTAGGACGATTTATGAGGAAAACAAGCATTGACGAATTGCCACAATTCGTTAATGTTTTACTGGGCGACATGTCTGTTGTCGGACCTAGACCACACCTTTGGTCGCAAAATAAATTGTACGGAAACAGAATAAAAAAATATATGGTTCGTCATTATGTAAAGCCAGGAATAACTGGTTTGGCTCAAGTTAAAGGTTTTCGTGGCGAAATAGAAACCGATGAGGATATGATAAACCGAATTAAATTCGATGTTTTTTATATTGAAAATTGGTCTTTGATTTTAGATTTAAAAATTATAGTTCAAACCGTAGTCAATATTTTTAAAGGCGAAGATAAAGCATACTAAAAAACATTTTCAGTCAATAAAAACCGTATTTGTTCATCAAGATTAAAAGCGGTTTTTGATTTAATAAAAACATCGTTTTTTATTGAATCTAAATTGGTTTTATCGAGTTTAGATATTTCAACTATTTTTTCATTCAATGATTTAAAATCTCCAACTTCGGCAACCCAACCCAATTTATTTTCTTTAACAATATCGTTACCTTCGCCACCACCACAATATAATATAGGAAAACCTAAAGCTGTATATTCGAAAATTTTTGAAGGAACAGAACCATAAATTCTTGTTTTTAATGGCACAATTGCTATATCCATACTTTTTAATTTTAAATGCAAATCGTTTCTCTCAAGCATTCCATAAAAATATATTTTTGAATTTTTATTTAATGAAATAAATTTTTGAATTTGGTTTTTTTCTGCACCATCACCAAAAATATGCAGTTCAACATTCAAATTTTCAAGATTTATTTTTTGGCAAAGCTCATAAACGCCTTGGGCAACACCAAGTAAACCAGCGTAAAAAACTTTTATTGGTTCACTCTTTAAAGTCTCGAAATCTATTTTTTCTATTTTATGATCTGGAAAATTTCTATACAAATAACATTTCTTTTCAGGATAAAATGATTTAATATGTGTAATTATTTCGTTCGATTGACCAAGAATTAAACTTGAATTTCGATAAATAAATCGTTCCATTAACAATGAAACTTTGTGCGAAAAACTACCTTTTTTAAAAGCATTTAATTCAATTGCAGCCAATGGCCACAAGTCGGAAACATTCAAAATTATTTTTTTGTTTTTGAATGAAAGTACTAAAATAGAAATAAAAGA
>JAYVBR010000167.1:0-3712 GCA_043750395.1 Bacteroidota bacterium
GCTGCTTGGTCGCCAGCTTTTATTTTTTGTGCCAATTCTACTTCTTCATCGGCGGTAATTAAATCTACTTTTCCAATTTCTTGTAAGTATTTGTCTAACGATGCAGTTTCACGATTGGTAACTTGCTTGGTTATTTTTAATTGTCTCATTGTGTTTGTAGGTTACATTTATTATGTATTCTTTTGTTATACGTAAAGCATTGGAAAAAAGTTACAAAAAAGTGTAATTATTTTTTTAAAACAAAACATCAACCTGATTTTTAAGCAAATCTGCATAATAATCAATCTTGCGAATGGCTTTATTGAAAAACAAGTTTTGTTCTTTAATTCCTGATGAATTTAATGGTTTCGAATTCAAAATTTGTTGGTTGAACCAATTGTGAACATTTTGACAACTTTCTTGATTATCGGTAATAAAATAACCTAATAACGTGTATGGAACAAACATAGTAAGCTTTTTATTGGACTCAAAAAGCAAATTATTATTCAATAAAACCAGCTCATTATAATACAATGAAAATTTAGAATTTGGCTGACTTGATTTTTCTTTAATCGATAAAACAATGCGTTTTAAATCCTTGAAAAGTGCATTGGCTGATTTAAAATTCAATAATCCAGATTCATAGAAATACAAAATTTGTTGCAAACTGCTGTTGATTGTTGTGTCATTCCAAACTTCTTTTACAGCGACATTTTCATAAGCTTTTTTTAGTTTCGATGAATGTTCTAGAAACAATTCATTTAAAACAAAATCTTCGAATTTTATTTCAGAAATTTCTGGATTTAAAAGTTTTAGCCAAACAAAAGCTTTGAATTTAGACAAAATTGTGCCTTCCATAAAATAAAAAAGGGGAATGTCTTTGGCAGAATAATATAAAACCGAATTGGGTAAACTCGTTAATTTTTCGATTTGGATTGCTGAATTCTTGAAATATTGCAACATATCGTTTAAAGATTTTATTTCGATGGTTTTTTCGACAATAATCTTCTCGCTTTGAAAAAACAAATTATCCATCGAAATATTAAAATGCTTGGAAAGTTGCACTGTTTCATCAATTGAGAATTTACTTTTTCCTGAAACCCTTCTATGTGCTGCATCGTAGCTGATATTTAAAACCGATGCAATTTCGTCGTTAATCGATTCTTTTTCAAGTAATTGTTTTCTGATTTGATTTAATAAAACATCTTGATTGTTCATAATTTTGCGATTTTCACAAATGTAATAATTTTATTAATTAAAAATCGCTAATTTATACTTTAAAATCGCAATAGGTTTGCAGTGTTAATTTTAAATAAATAGAAATTATGAAAAATTTAAATAAAAACATATTTAGAGATTTAAAGATTAAAACAATTTTAATAATGACTGTTTTTTGTTTTTTGTTTGTTAGTTGTGGAACTACAACAAAATATTACAAAGCAGATTTTGAAAAATTAAATCATAAAATTGATGGAGAATATTTTAATTGTCAAACAACAATACTTGGAGAAAAATCATCTCAAAAAATAACTGATTTGCTAGGATTAAAAACTAATGACAGCATTATAAAATTGAAAACAATCGGAAATAATTTAATTGTTAGCTTTAATGATGAAAATGGAATCAAAAAAAATTATGGTTATCCTGGGGATTTTACTAGTAAACAATTTAAACTTTATTTAAATTACGAAACTACTACAATTCCAATTTTATTTGTCCAAAAAAGTATGCAATGCATGAAGTTTTCGGTTCTAAAAGATAAAAGTCTTGTAATAAATTATGAGTCTGTTAATGAAGGAATGCTATTAATAATTGGTGCTGGAAATTCTTACACATCGGAACTGGTTTATAAATCTAAAAATTAAATAAAATGAAAAAAATATTATTGTTATTAGTGGTATTCAATTGCAATGCACAAGATACGTTGGTTTTTAAAAAGCCTGATTTATTTAGAAGAAATTATATTGAAATTGGTTATGGAAAACCACAAAATCAATTGTCAAATAAATATGAAAAAACTATTTACATTGGATATTGGGTTCGAAATAAAGTAAATCTCGATCAATATATTGATTTGGGTCTAGAATTTGATTTTTTAGAAAAAGCAAGAACCACAAATTACATTTACAATAATGAAAATATTGAATTGTTACCAAATGACTTAGGTTTACACTTTGGGGTTAAATATTCAAGAATATTTTATTTATCTCCTAAAAATAACAATTTCTCAATTGAGACAAATTCAGGAATTGGTTGGAGTGCTTTATATTACAAAAAATCTGAGGAAATTAAAAAGAAAGATTATGATTTTAATCCAAACATAAATACTATCCATTTAGCACAAACTTTTAAAATAAATTATAAATATTTAGGAATTTACTTGCAATACAGATATACGCCCTATTCTCTTTTCAACGAACAAATTGAAAAAGAATTTGGAAATTCGACTATAAATATTGGTTTATCACAAGGTTTTAATTTTTAAAAAAATGAAAAAACTAATAATAATATTAATGTTTACAAGTTTTGGATTCTCACAAACTGCAAAACCCAAATTCGATTTTTTTGAAGCCACAGCTTTGCAAACGGGTTATGCTTATTTGGGTAAAAATTATGGCTATTTAGGTTTTGATAAAAGAATTGATAACAGAAAAGATTGGTTTTATGCAAATATTGGCGCAGGAACTTATGTTTCTAAATTTGACAATAAATTGCAGTTTGTTCCTGAAATTCATTCGAATGTATCAATTCTAGCATTATTAGCAGAAGTTTCTGTTAATACAAAAGCTGTAAATCCGAGTTTGGGTTTTAATGTTATGAACAGAATAATGATAAAATCAGGATATAATTTTGCCTATAAAAAAGATGATTTCGAAGGCATAACTTTTGGAATAGACATCAATTTTGGTTCCGAAGATTATCATTATATGGCGCCAATGAAATTTTTTTAAATTGACTTAAAATACTAAAAATATTATGAAAAATAAAATCCCACATTTATTAATTTTTTTCAGATTGCTTCTTGGCCCAATAATGATTTTTTTGACCTACAAATTCGGAAATTTGTTTCGATTAGAACTTGTTATTTTGGTTTTTCTCGGAATATTATCAGATGTTTTTGATGGCATTATTGCTAGAAAATTAAATATTTCATCAGAAAAAATCAGACGAATGGACAGCCAAACCGATTTGATTTTTTGGCTTTGCACTGCTTGGTGCGCTTGGTTGTTGAATCCAGAAATTATTATTGAAAATAAATATTCAATAATAACAATTTTTACAATGGAAGCTTTGACGTATGTTATAAGTATTTTAAAATTTGGAAAAGAAACCTGCACACACGCCATATTATCTAAACTTTGGGGAATAACTTTGCTTATTGCTTTTACTGGATTAATAGGTTTTGGTTATGCAGGATTTTCATTTGCTAGCGCAATAATTTTTGGAATAATTGGTCATATTGATGTTTTTTTAATTATTTTTTTATTGCCAAAATGGACACACGATGTACCTAGTTGTTACCACGCTTTTTTAATCAGAAAAGGAATTCCTTTTAAACGAAATAAATTGTTTAATGGCTAATTATTAAAAATAAAACTATATTTGTTTTATAAAATTTCAACAAAATGACTTTAAAAGAATTATTTTTATCAGTTGGCGAAAACCAAAATTACGCCATTGCTTTTTTTGTAATTATTCCGATTTGTGCTTTTTTAGTCGGACTCATAGGCGG
>JAYVBR010000168.1:0-8579 GCA_043750395.1 Bacteroidota bacterium
CCTTTGCATAGTCAAGAATAAACTTTTCATAGTTGTTTTCAAATGCAATCCAGTCCGTTTCTGAATTCATTTTTATATGACCAGTAAAACCATTTGGAATCCAAATTTGTGGTTTAATCATAATTTTTATGTTTTTACTATGAAACATTTCAGCGGTTTTTTGAACACCTATTTTACGTTCGCCCCACCATTGTCTTATATCATCATAAATAATTTTGGAGTCCGAAATATCTTTTTGAAAAGCAAATGGCATCAAAGTGACCCAATTGGCATTGATTTTTAATACAGGTTTGATAGATTCATTTTTAATTTCACGATTTGATGCAACAAAACTTACCCCGTTAATTTTGGATTGTCCAAAAATTGAAATTGAAAACAAAAAATATATTAAATACTTCATATTAAGCGTAAAACTAAAAATAAATTTAATAATTGAGTATCATTTTCAAATGAATTCTTTAAATTCAAAAAAAACTTATTAATTTAGCAACTCAAATGGAAAAATTTATAAAAATTATTGAATGTCCCAGAGATGCTATGCAAGGCATTAAACCATTTATTCCGACAGATAGAAAAGTTGCTTATATTCAATCATTATTAAGAGTTGGTTTTGATACTTTAGATTTTGGAAGTTTTGTTTCGCCAAAAGCGATACCACAAATGCAAGATACAGCCACGGTTTTATCTAAACTCGATTTGTCACAAACCAAAACCAAATTGCTGGCTATAATTGCCAATACGCAAGGTGCCGAAATTTTATCTAAACACCAAGAAATTCAATATTTAGGGTTTCCATTTTCGATTTCAGAAAATTTTCAGATGCGAAATACGCACAAAACTATTGCAGAAAGCTTGATTACTCTTTCGGAAATTCTTGAAATTGCAGATAAAACCAGTAAAGAAGTTGTTGCCTATTTATCAATGGGATTTGGTAATCCTTATGGCGATCCTTGGAATCTAGAAATTGTTGGCAATTGGACCGAAAAATTATCTAAAATGGGTGTAAAAATCCTTTCGTTATCTGATACTGTTGGCACATCAACGCCAGAAGTTATTGATTATTTATTTAAAAGTTTAATTCCAAAATATCAAAATATTGAGTTTGGAGCACATTTGCACACAACGCCAGACAAATGGTTTGAAAAAGTTAATGCAGCTTTTTTAGCTGGTTGCCGCCGATACGATGGTGCAATTCAAGGTTTTGGTGGTTGCCCAATGGCGACTGACAATTTAACAGGAAATATGCCAACAGAAAAGCTTTTATCTTATTTTACAACACAGAAAGAAAATACCAATACAAGTCCAATGAGTTTTGAAAGTGCTTATAATGAGGCTTCTAAATTATTTGGAGAATTTCATTAATATTTATTTAATTATGTATAAACTAATTATTCGTCCAGTATTATTTTGGTTTAATCCAGAAAAAGTTCATTATTTTACGTTTTCAATTATCAGAATTTTATGCTTAGTGCCAGGTTTTAAATTCATTTTTAAATTTTTATATGAATTAAATGATAAGAATTTAGAGGTTGAAGTTTTTGGGTTAAAATTTAAAAATAGAGTAGGACTGGCTGCTGGTTTCGATAAAGATGCTAAACTGTACCATGAACTTTCGAATTTCGGTTTCGGATTTATAGAAATTGGCACATTAACACCAAAACCGCAAGATGGCAATCCGAAAAAAAGATTGTTTAGATTAAAAAAAGACAACGCTATTATTAATCGAATGGGATTTAATAATGGTGGAGTTTTAAATGCGGTAGAAAGATTAAAGAAAAATAAAAATGTCTTAATTGGCGGTAACATAGGAAAAAATAAAATTACGCCAAACGAAAATGCAATCGATGATTATGAAATTTGTTTCAATGAATTGTATGAATATGTTGATTACTTTGCTGTAAATGTTAGTTCACCAAACACCCCGAATTTAAGAGAACTACAAGAGAAAGAGCCATTGACCAAGCTTTTGTTGGCTTTACAAAACAATAAAAAACAACTTTCGAAAAGCAAGCCAATTTTACTGAAAATAGCACCTGATTTAACTAATGAACAATTGCTTGACATTATTAATATTGTTAAGGAAACTAAAATTTCGGGAGTAATTGCTACCAATACAACAATTTCTAGAGAAAATCTAAAATCAGAAAATCAATCAGAAATTGGTGGATTGTCTGGAAAACCTTTAACAAACCGTTCGACGGAAGTAATTCGATTTTTATCAGAAAAAAGTAATAAATCATTTCCGATAATTGGAGTTGGTGGCATTCATTCTGCTAAAGATGCACTAGAAAAATTAGAAGCTGGAGCTAGTTTAATTCAACTTTATACGGGTTTTATTTATGAAGGACCAGCATTGATTAAAGAAATAAATAAAAAAATCCTTGAAAATATTAAAAAAAATTAAAATTTTTATAGATTATTCGTGAATGGCATTATATTTGCAAATTAAAAAAAAAATAGATTTTAAAACCAAATCAATTAAAGTCCCGTAATTGTTATAAACAAATGCAAATTTAAAATTAAAGAAATGAAAAAATTATTATTATTAATTGCAGTTTTTGGCTTGGCAATCACAACAAAAGCTCAAACGACAGAATTATTTTTTGAACAAGCAAATGAATTTTTACAAAAAAATGTTTCTCCAGAGGGTAAAATAGATTACGCCAAACTTAAAAAAAGTCCAGGCGAATTAGTGTATATTTTAAATAATGCCGAAAAATTAAAAACACAGTTTGAAAGCAAAGACGCTTCCAAGGCATTTTGGATTAATATTTATAACCTTCAAGTAATTAAAGGCGTTTTAGACAATTATCCGCTAAAATCAGTTAATGATATACCAGGGTTTTTCAAAGAAAATAATTTTTTGATTGGTGGACAAGAATTAACACTCGATGATATAGAAAATACAATATTAAGAGAAATTTTTGTAGACGCTGGAATTCATTTTGTTTTATCAAGCGCTGCAAACGGTGGAGCGCCATTGTTAAACGCTGCTTATTTACCGGAAACGGTAAACGATCAAATAAAAGCGAGAACAACAATGATTATCAACTTTAAAGATTTTATGAAAATTTATAAAAACACTAATTCGGTTGAATTACCTAAACCTTTCGAATGGTATAAGAAAGATTTTGTAACAGGTTATTTCAACGAATTGGATTTTGTTAATATTTTTTTAGAGAAAAAAGTTGATCCAAAAATGAAAATAATGACTTACAGTTTTGACTGGTCATTGAACCAAAAGTAATTAAAAATATTGCCCTATTCCAAATACAATTCCTTTTGATGAATTTGGAGTGATGCCAAAACCATAATCGATTCTAAAAACTGCATTGAAAATGTTTTTATGAATGAATCGAAGTCCTAATCCTGGATAAATCCTGATATTTTTATTTTCTAATAAAGTATTGAGATTTTCTCCAGGATTTCTTATTGAACCAGAATCTATAAAAGCATTTCCTTGCAAGGCAAACCAACTCTTTTCAAATAAAGTTTGTCTTATTTCAGTATTGAAAACTATTGTTGCAGTACCTCGATCGATTAAATTTCCGACACCACGAATGTTTAAATTATTGTCGATTGCAAATGCAGAAAAGGGGCTTAATTCATTACGAGATATTCCTATTCTTAATCTTGAAGCTAAATTGGTATTGGTTTTGAACTTTTTATAATAAATCAAATCGTTTGTAAAAATCAAAAAAGGATTTTTAAAATCATTTCCTGTTATAATATTTTGAAAAACAAAACTATTTTTCAAACCATTTAATTGATAAAAATCATACTTTACGTTTTCATTAAAATATTGAAATTTAGTAAAAAACTTAGTTTTATTAAACTTTGCAGGAAAATCTAAATTCTGAAAACCTTCTATATATTTATAGGTTTCGCTGAAAGTTCCTAAACCTAATTTGAAATTATTTTTATAATTATATCGATAAATTCCAGAAAATTCGATCGAAGTATTTGTGAATTTATAATCAGATGTTTGTCCTGAAAAAAATATTGGTTCTCTAGTATTTATTGTCTGAACAAATCCTTCTAAACCATATTTTGACGAAAAGAAAAACGGTGAAACATATCTAATTCCAAAAGAATTAAACTCATTGAATTGATAAAAAACTCCAAACGTAATGTTCTTTCCCATAAAATTATAATCGTCAATACCAATGCGATAACTTCCTGATTTTATGTTTTTTGCAATTATTAAAGATGGAATAATTGTTAGTTTTTCTGTGATGATGTACTCTAAAATAAAATTATTGTTGTCTTTTTTAGAAACATTAAAAGTTACATTCGAAATACCGTTTAAGCGTGTCATTATTATCAAATCTTTTTGAATATTGAGACTATCCAAAACCATTTTTGGTTTCGACACAATAATTTCTGATAAAAAAATAGTTTTTGTTTTTTTATTATTCGTAAAAATAATTTTATCAATTTGATTTTCTTGTGAAAAACATTTAGATGTTAAAAAAACTAAAAAAAATATTCGATAAAGCATTTAATTGGGTGTTTTGATTTATAAACTTAAATAAATTGTTGTCAGGAATTAGAATTTTTTAATACTAATAATCAAATAAGACTTCCTATTCTATAAAACTTACAATAATTCATAAAATGAAAAAATTATTTATCGTTTTTATTCTTGCAATTTCAAAATTTGCGTTTGCTCAAGATAATTCTGAATCGAATTTACAAAATTATACACCATCGAAATTACTTGAAAAAGGTAAAATCGACCTCAAATGGTTCAATAATTTGTACACCGAAACCCAAAAAAATGATAAAGGAAACACTTTCGACGTTGACAGACAAAATTTTTTTACAACATCGTTAGAAATTTACATTGGAACATCAGAAAGTCGAAAGTTTAATTTTGGAGTAATCATCGATTTTCGTTCTAATTCGTTTGACGGAAAATCTACAAGTTCTGTTTTTGGTTTTAAAAACGAATTAAAAAAATCACGCGCAGGAATTGCTCATATTGCACCATCGATAAAATTTGCGCCTTTTAAAAGTTTAAGTAATTTTTCTGTACAAAGTTCTTTTTTCATTCCGTTACACGATAAAGAAAGCAATGAAAATGGATATTTAGCCGAAAAAAGTTTCATTTTTCAAAATCGATTTTTTTATGATTATACTTTCGAAAGTAAAAAGTTTCAATTTTTTTCTGAATTAAATTCTAGGTTCTTTTTTGGTGAAAAATTAATAAAAGATGGCGTATTTAACCCAAAAGGTGGCTATGCAAACAACAGTTTAGAATTATCTACAGGTCTATTTTTGAGTTATTTGGCCTCGAATAAATTCACAGCTTTAGTTTTTACACAACAAGCCGTTTTGATTGATTTAGGAAATAAATATTCCAAAGAGTACGCTGCTGCTGGTTTTGGAGTCAAATATCAACTGACTAAAATTCTGAATATAGAGACTTTATACAGCAAATTTTTGAGAGGAAAAGATACAGGTTTGGGGCAATCATTCAATTTTGGATTACGAGCCATTTTTTAAAAATAAAAACTATCTTGCCTTTTTATTCGTATCTATAAAAAACAAACAAAAATGGAACACGTTGTCATCATCGGAAACGGAATTTCGGGTGTCACACTCGCTCGTCACATTCGTAAATTATCCGACAAAAAAATAACCATAATTTCATCAGAATCAGAGTTTTTCTTTTCAAGAACCGCTTTGATGTATGTTTTTATGGGACAGATGAAGTTTGAACACACGCAACCTTACGAACCTTTTTTCTGGAAAAAAAATCGTATTGAACTCAAAAAAGCGTTAGTTTCTAAAGTTGATATCAATTCCAAAAAAGTAATTTTTGACGATAAAACTTCTTTGCAATATGATAAATTAGTCATTGCAACGGGATCAAAACCAAATAAATTTGGGTGGAAAGGTCAAGATTCTGATGGTGTTCTTGGAATGTATTCTAAACAAGATCTCGAAAAATTAGAAACATTGGCACCAAATTGTAAACAAGCCGTTGTGGTTGGTGGCGGATTAATAGGAATCGAATTAGTCGAAATGTTGGCTTCTCGCAAAATTCCTGTAACATTTTTGGTACGCGAAAAAAGTTTTTGGGGCAACATTTTGCCATTAGCCGAAAGCCAAATGATTACAAGCCACATTCTAGAACATCATATCGACTTGCGATTAGAAACTGGTCTCGACGAAATAATTGCCGACGAAAACGGTCGTGCCAAAGCCATAAAAACCGATAAAGGAGAAATAATTGAATGCTCGATTGTTGGACTTACGGCTGGTGTTTCACCAAATATCGATTTTTTGAAAGACTCAAGAATTGATTTGAATCGTGGCGTGAAAGTCAATCGTTTTTTAGAAACTAATATCAAAGATGTATATGCCATTGGTGATTGCGCTGAGCAACACGAAGCCATTGAAAACCGCAGAAATATTGAAGCCGTTTGGTACACAGGCAGAATGATGGGCGAAACATTGGCGCAAACAATTTGTGGCAAACCAACGCAATATAATCCTGGACATTGGTTCAATTCAGCTAAATTTTTAGATATTGAATACCAGACTTATGGTTGGGTTTTTGCCAATGCTGCTGCAAATGAAACTCATTTTTATTGGGAAAATAAATGTGGTAAAAAAGCAATTAGAATTTCTTTTGAAACTGATTCTAGATTATTTTTAGGAGTTAATATTTTTGGAATTAGAATGCGTCACGAATTTTTTGATGCTGTTTTGACTGAAAAAAAATCAGTTGATTTTGTAGTAGAAAATCTTAAAAAAGCCAATTTTGATCCAGAATTTTTTAAAACATTCGAAAAAGAAATTGCATCAGCATTTAACAATGTTAATTCAAATTAATAAAAACAGACAGGAATTTCACAAATGTCACTGATTTAATTATTTATAAATTGTAAAATTTATGAAATCTGTGTCAAACAAAATATATTATGAAAACAATTAGAATCGCAGGTTTAGGAATTTTTATTGTATCGGTTTTGATTTTTATTGCGACTTTGTTTTTAGGAAGTTTTTCTTTGTCAGAAACCGCAATTACTACTACTTTCAAAGGAAAAAATCCAAAAATAATTGAGAATTTTACTAAAATTGCTCAATCACAAGGTATATTGAATCAAGAAATTTCTAATCCATTTACTTTTATTGAAGAAAAAGTTGCGCCTTTAATCGAACAATACAACGCCAAAATAACTTCGGATATTGCTAAAGAAAAAGGACTTTCAAGCCAAGAAATCGATTTGATAATTGCAAATTCAACTAAAAATAATCAAGTAAATTATTCGAAATCGATTCTTGAGAATATTTTAAAATCGCAACCCGAAAAATTAACAATTGTCGATAATGCGACCAATTGGATGTATTCATCATCAAAAAAATACGATAAAATCGAAGATTTTAAAATGGATTTTATTCTAAAAATCGAAGACATAAATAAAACAAATGCTTCGGAATTTTTAGTTTATGACAACAAATATGTTCGGTATGATATTGCAAAAGTAGCATCGATTGGTGTTGTTGCAGATAACAAATGGCTGTTTCTATTTTTAACTTTCGGATTAGGAATTATTGGTTCACTAATGTTCATTGTTTCTGCTTTGTTTCTTGAACCAGTTGCAGGCATCAAAAACAATAACATTTATTTGCAGGTCGCTACCAATCGAGGTTGGGTTGGCGTTTGTGTTTTTGGATTTTTGGTTTTATTTTATGTTTTATTATATTTTTATCCACATTTAATCATCAATTGGACAAATATTGTAGATCCATTAAAGGCAATTTTCGTGAAAAACGGCGTCGCTTCGCAATGGTTTCTTTACGGTATTTTGTATTGCAGTTCTATGATTGTAATGGGAATTCGTATGTTTATTAAATACAGAAACAATCAATACCAAATCGTTAGAACGGCAAGCGTTTTATTTTTCCAGATTATTTTTGCTTTTTTATTAGTTGAAATTTTACCACTTTTCGGATTGCCAGGCGTTGATTTAAAAAATGCTTGGCCATTAGATTATAATTTTGTAACCGATTGGAATGTAAAACAATATCTCGATGCTGGTCATTTAGGCAAATTTATGTTTTTTTGGGGAATCATTCTGTCGATTGTGGTGGTGCCAACAATGGTTTATTTCTTTGGGAAACGCTGGTATTGCTCGTGGGTTTGCGGTTGTGGCGGTTTGGCAGAAACTTTGGGCGATCCTTACAGACAATTATCGGACAAACGATTAGTTGCTTGGAAAATAGAACGTTGGACTATTTATCCGATTTTGGTTTTTGCAATTATCATGACAATTGTTGTTGGTTTCAATACCTATAATATCTTAATGTCTCCAGAAAATGTTGGTAATAGTACTTTATTTGGAATAAATGCTTATAAAATCAATGAAATTTATGGATTTTTTATAGGTTCGATATTTTCGGGGATTATCGGAACAGGATTTTATCCAATTCTAGGCAACAGAACTTGGTGTCGATTTGGTTGTCCATTATCAGCATTTATGGGAATTGTGCAACGCTACAAATCGAAATTTAGAATAACGACCAATGGTGGTCAATGTATTTCTTGTGGAAATTGCTCAACCTAC
>JAYVBR010000169.1:0-8537 GCA_043750395.1 Bacteroidota bacterium
AGATAGTTTTAATCCAGAATTGGCAAAAGCAATGCGAGTTGCAGATTTCTTGGAATTAGGAGAACTTTTCGCTAAAGATGCTTTACACAGAAACGAATCTTGTGGTGGACATTTTAGAGAAGAATACCAAACGCCAGACGGAGAAGCACAACGTGACGACGAAAATTTCGCTTATGTTGCCGCTTGGGAATACAAAGGAAGTCCAAGTGATGCGGTTTTGCATAAAGAAGAATTGAAATTTGAAAATGTTAAATTGGTACAACGTTCTTACAAATAAAATTTGTTATTGGAATGGATATAACAATTTTACAATCTAAAATACACGAAATTCGGGGTAAAAAAAGTAATACTAGATTTTGATTTAGCAGTGCTTTATTAAGTAGAAACTAAAGTTTTAAACCAATCTGTTAAAAGAAATATTATTCGTTTTCCAGATGATTTTATGTTTCGATTAACAATTTTAGAATGGGAAACGATGCGGTCACAAATTGTGACCGCATCACAATCAAAAAGAAATAATAACATTACTCCTTTTGCATTTACAGAACAAGGCATTGCGATGTTAAGTTCAGTTTTAAAATCAGAAAAAGCTGCAATTATAAACATAGCAACTATGCGAACATTTGTAGAAATTCGCAAAATGATATCATTTCAAAGTGAAATCTCACAACAAATGTTGACATTTAAAAATGAAATCGAAGAACGGTTAGGCGAACATGGTGTTCAATTATTAGAGATTTACACTATAATGGAACAATATTTAGACAAAAAATCTGTTGAAAATAAAAAAGTAATTGGCTTTAAACAATAATAACATTTTCAATGAAAAAAATAACTGTATTTTCTTCTCGTGGAAAATCTAATTTTGATTTTAATTCTCATGCCAAAAACTGGCAAGAATTGAAATTAGAACTACAAAAAATGAATATTTTTACCGAAGGTATGCAAACCATAATCGGTAAAAAAGATTTGCGTGAGGAAAATATTGAGGTTTTACCAAAAGAAGATTTTAGTTTATTTATTTTGCCAGAAACTGAAAATAATTGGTTAAAATATGTTGGAACAGTTCGGTTCAATGAAGACCCTGTTGAATATCAAAGAAATTTGAGAAATGACTGGGAATAAATAATTTATTGATACTAATATTTTAGTTTTTTTATTAGAATATGATAAGAAAATTGCTGAACTAATTAATAAATACGAAATTCATATTTCATTTATTACAAAAATCGAGTTATTGTGTAAACCAAATTTATCAAAATCTGAAAAGAATAATATTTTAGATTTGATAAAAGAAAATTGCATAATTCACGAAATAAACGAAGATATTTTAAATCAAACCATTAAAATAAAGTCTGAATACAAGCTTAAAATACCAGATTCAATAATTGCAGCAACAGCAAAAACATTAAATTATCCGTTGCTAACAGCAGATGTTGAATTTCAAAAATTAGAGAATATTACTAAAATTAATATTTATTCGAGAAGTAACGATTAACGATTATTACAAATTAGGAATAAAAAACAACGCATAACATTTATAAAAGAATGAAACTAAACCTAAAAATATGGCGTCAAGAAAACGCTAAAGCCACCGGAAAAATGGTCGATTATCAAGTAGATCATATCGAGCCCGATATGTCTTTCTTGGAAATGCTTGACATTTTGAACGATCAACTCATCGAAAAAGGCAATGATACTGTTGCGTTTGACCACGATTGTCGAGAAGGAATTTGCGGAATGTGTTCTTTGTTCATAAATGGCGAGGCTCATGGTCCAGACCGATTGGTAACAACATGCCAATTGCACATGCGAAAGTTCAAAGATGGCGATACGATTTATATCGAGCCGTTTAGAGCCAAAGCATTTCCAGTAATCAAAGATTTAGTTGTTGACCGCGGTGCATTTGATAGAATCCAGCAATCTGGCGGATTCATATCAGTAAATACATCAGGAAATACAATCGATGCCAACACAATTCCAATCGAAAAACACGATGCAGATCGCGCATTTGATGCCGCAACTTGTATAGGCTGTGGTGCATGTGTGGCAACTTGCAAAAACTCATCGGCAATGTTATTTGTTTCTGCCAAAGTTTCGCAATTTGCATTGTTACCACAAGGAAAAGTGGAAGCAACTGATCGTGTTTTGAACATGGTTGCCCAAATGGACGCCGAAGGTTTCGGAAATTGTACCAACACTGGTGCTTGCGAAGTCGAATGTCCAAAAGGAATTTCGCTTGACTATATTGCTCAAATGAATAGAGAATATCTATCGGCGAGTATAAGAGGATAATTTTATAAAATGAAAAATATAAAAACGCAACCATTTATTTGATTGCGTTTTTTTATAAAATAAATTAAAATGAAAGCAATTTTAAAGTTTTTAATCGTTTTGATATTTATGCAATCTAAAATTTTGCTTGCTCAAATTCCAAAAAATTGTTCGACTTGTTCCATAAAAATTATTGAGTCTAGTGAATTAGAAAATATAGAAATATACAATCTTAGATTATTAAAAAACGAAATTTATGCGCGAAAAGGTTTTGTTTTTTCTAATAAAGAATTCAAAGATTATTTTAATAAAATGTCTTGGTACAAACCATTGAGTAGCAATAAACTTGTTAAACTATCGGAAATTGAAACTAGAAATGTTGAAACAATAAGTCAGAGAATTAGCGATATTTCTCAATTTATTTCGGTTGAAGAAAATAGTAAATATCGAACATTAACAGACGAAAAAATTAATGAAATTTTTACCGAAAATAAAAAAGAACAACTCGGTATTGAATTCAAAATCTGGAAAGTATATGATTATAAAGATAAAACGGGTAATTATTATTTGGTATTAACCGAAAATAAATCAGATGAAAACGAAGGTGCAAGAGACAATTTGTCTATTAAAGCTTTTAATTTTAAAATAGAAAACGAAATTTGGAAAAAAACATTCGAAACTAATGATTTTAAAGAAAACCACGAAAACGGAATTTGGTTTTGGACCAGATATATTTATACCGAAGATTTTGATAATGACGGAATTGTTGAACCATTTATAATTTACGGAACTTCTGGAATGAATAATTATGATGATGGTCGAATAAAAATTCTAATTTATCACAAAGGTAAAAAAGTTGGTGTTCGAATTCAAAACGGTGTTCTCGATGATGAAAGAAACATGAAAATTGACAAAGAATTTTATTCGCTTCCAAAAAAAATTCAAGAAAAAGTTTTGGAACAAATGAATGCAATGGTTAATAATAATCATTCTATTTTGCCTTATGGCTGGCAAGAAAAAATGAAGAAAAAAATGTTATTTATAGAAGAATAATTTGATTTAATTTTCATTTCATTATATTTGAAAAGAATTTAAACCCTATAAATGGATTTACAAATAGCAAGACAAATTTTTAATTTCTTGATGATTGCAGGAATTATCTTGGGCATTTCGTTTGTGCTGACAACAAGTTTTTCTAAACGTGGACGTCACAAGTCGGTAATTTATTTGGTTTTAGTAGTTTTATTTTTGACACTCAACAACATTCAGATTGTTTTGGTCGAAAGCGGACTTTTCGAAGTCAATTTTTATCTCAGAAAATTATTGATTCCTTGGTATTTGTTGATTTTTCCATCGTTTTATACGTTTTTGACTTATTATCTCAAAATTGAACAAAAAATTTATTCATTTGTGCCAATTACCATTGGACTATTTTTAGTAGAAATTGGTTTTAGAATAGGTTTTATTCCATTTTATTTCAATAATGAAAACAATTTTATAGTTGCCAAATATTCTCAAATCGAGGAAATAGTTAATGCTTTTTTTGCTATTTTCTTATATGCTAAAGCGTTTTTATTGCTTTTCAGATATGCCAATTTGTACCAATATGTATTGAGTTATGACAATGTTCGTTGGCTAAAAATTTTTATGGCGCTTGGAAGTTTGGTTATTTTGTTGTGGTTAACGGCAATTATTTCCAACATTAGCGAAGTTTTGAATCCTGTGATTTATATTTATTATCCAATGCGGTTGAGTTGTTCTATAATTTTGTATTGGATTGGTTATCAAGGTTTTTTTAATTATAATATTTTAACACAACGCATTCAGATTCGTGAAGATATCGCATTGCAAGTTAAAACCGTTGCCCAAAAACCAATTTCTGAATTAGTTATTGAAGTTCCAAAAACCGAAATTCCAACAGAAATAGAATCTATAGATTATCAGTTTTTGATAATCAAAAATCATATTGAAAACCAAAATCGTTATCTCGATTCGATGTTTAGCTTAGAAATTTTGGCATCAGAAACCAAAATGAGCATTTCGAAAGTGTCCAGTATTATCAATAATCACTCCAATTTTAACTTTTCTGACTTTATCAATCAATTTCGAATCGAAAAAGCTAAAACACTTTTATTAGAACCAAAATACAACGATTACAACATCGAATCGATTGGTTTCGAATGCGGATTCAATTCTAAATCAGCATTTTATATGGCTTTCAAGAAGTTTACTAATCTCACGCCAACCGAATTTAAAAAGAAAATCGACTAAGAAAATTTGTCCTGATTTATAGAAATTTGTCCTGATTTATGCAAACCGCATAATTCGGGACATTTTATTTTTTGGGTATGGCTAATTTTGATTTGAACTTTTTACTATAAGATTATGAAAAAATTACTAGCAGTTTTACTTTTTCCATTTATGATGAATGGGCAAGAAATTGCAAAATCTGAAATCGTAAATCCAGACGGGAAATGGTTTTTTGGAGTTGAAATTGGTCAAAATACTATAACATCTTATACATTAAACGAACCTTATAAATCTTTTCAAGGGGGCATTCTTACCGAATATTATTTTGGACGACATTGGAGTTTGACGGGACGAATTAAATATTTTAACATTGGTCATTCCTATTTTTTTCAAGGATATATTGTGAAAGCTGGTTTTGGTTTTTTCAGCTCTTCTAGTTATCCCGATAAATTATTTCAGTTTGATGGTAAAGTGTTTTCGATACCAATTAATCTAAATTGGGAATATAGAATATCTAAAAATTTTCACGGAACTTTAAGCGGAGGATTTAGTTACAATTTTGAAACTAAAACAAATTATGTATTATTAAACATTGAAGATTATCAGAAATATAGCTTAAATCAATATTTTGGATATAACACTAATTTCGGATTTAACTATTTTATTTCAAGAAATAATGCCATTTTTATTAACCTTGAATATTATCTTGGAAATAAAAGGAAATTAGGTTTTTTTTATCCTGAACGGAATTCAAATACACTATTAAATTTTGGTTACAAATACTCATTCAAAAACTAAATAACTATGAAAAACTCAAAACACAATAAACCAAAAAAAGCAAATTGTTTCATTCTTAAAGATTCAATAAAAGCAATCAATAAACATTTCTCTGATTTATCAATTTCGATAGCGGGCGAATTTACACATCAAAACAGCATTTTGATTAGAAGGCAATATTTCAAATCAGATTTTGATATGTTTTAAATTTAAAAAAACAATATTATGAAAACTTTACTTTTTTTATTTACAGTTATCACATTAAATAGTTGTGCGAATTTAGCTTCGTTGCAAGACGGACGAACATTAAAAAAGAATGAAATCGAAATTACTCCTTTTGCTGCAATAGCGAAATTTAGCGAAAGTGTTCCAGATTCTAAAAATGAAAAAATCGAAGAAAATTACTATTTACCAATATTTGCATTAAGAATGAAATATGGAATTAGTGAAAAATTTGATGCTGGTGTTTTAATGGATTTATCAACAAATTTTGGAATTACAACTAAATATCAATTTCTTGGAAATAAAGAATCGAAAATAAATAGTAGCGTTGGCATAGACTTCGGGACTAACCTATTTGGATTATCTTACAACAGATTAAAATATTATTATTCTGTTCCGATTTATTTATCATGTAATCTAAATCAAAAATTTTGTTTTTTCACAACTCCAAGATTAATTAATGATTCTGAATATGTTTTTAGTAAAAAATATAGTAATGAAAATGTTGGAACAAAATACAATATTAACAAATTAGCAGTTTCTTATGGTTTTTTATGTGGAAAACAAAATAAAATAGGCATTGAAATTTCTCACAATTCTGGCAATAATTTTGCACCGACTCAATTGACTTTGGGATATAATTTAAAATATTAAAAAAAAAAATTATCATTAATTGAAAATTGTATTTTTATCAAATGAAAATCGCAATAATCCAAACTCAATTATTCTGGGAAAATCCATCAGATAATCGAAAGTTATTCGAACAAAAAATCAATTCTATATTCGAAAATGTAGATTTAATTGTTTTGCCCGAAATGTTTACATCGGGTTTCACTATGAATCCAGAATTAGTTGCCGAGACAATGTCTGGCGATACAATCAAATTGTTAAAAACATTAGCCAAAGCTAAAAATTGCGCTATAACAGGAAGTTTAGTTATTGCAGAAAATAATAATTTCTACAACCGAATGGTTTTTATTTTCCCTGATGGTAATTTCGAATATTATGATAAAAAACATTTGTTTACATTAGCTGGCGAACACATATTTTATAAATCTGGAAACCAAAAAAAAATTGTCGAATTTCGAAATTTCAAAATTTGTTTGCAAATATGCTATGATTTGCGATTTCCAACATTTGCTAGAAATAAAGAAGATTATGACTTGTTGATTTATGTTGCCAATTGGCCAAAAACCAGAATTAATGCTTGGGATGTTTTGCTAAAAGCCAGAGCTATCGAAAATATGTGTTACACAATTGGTGTCAATCGAATTGGTGTTGACAATAACAGTTTAGTATATGTTGGTCATTCGCAAATTGTTGATTTTTTGGGTAACAACCTTGTTGATCCACAAGAATCAGAAGGAATTTTTATTGCTAATTTAGATAAAACTGCAATGCATGAAACCAGAAAAAAACTAGGTTTTTTAAATGATAGAGATTGATTTTCGATAATTACTTCGACAAGTCAATTGTTTCATTAACATCCCAATTTGACCTAACATCAATTTCTTTTGGATGATAATAAACCTCTTCTGATTGGCGTTTTTCTAAGAAATTTCCTGGATCAAATTCTTGATTATTATTATCGTCGTAAATAATTCTCAAAGTATATTTTGATGGTTCAATTAAATTAAATTCAACATTTTTTAATTTTTCAACATATTCTGTAGCAAATACTTTTCCTTTATCGTCCGTTAATTCAACTATTAACGGAAAACGTTTTACTTTTTCTAAAACAACGGTTAAATTACCATAATCGGTTGTGTTTTTTGTATCGATTTTATAGTTTAATGTATCGTTTTTATTATTCAAATAATCAATCAGTGCGCCGGGAAAAATTTTGAATTTGTATTTTTCCAAAGGTTCTTTTTTGAAATCAATTTTTAAATCTTGATTGAATTCATCATATTTGGTTGAGAATTTCACAGCCACCGAATCTTTGTTTAAAACCTGAATTTTAGAATTATCAATTTTTAAAATCGGGTTTGAACTACGTATCGAAAACGTTTCTCTAAAACTTAAATTACCAGTTTGAACAGCATTAAAACTTAAAGTATCTTTTTTTTGAGCTTTCATTTTCACAATAAAATCCTCAGAATATTTGTTTTTTGAAACAGATAATTTCAATGAATCAACCTTTAATGGTTCAAACCAAACTTGAACTGAATCTTTTTTCTCGATTTTGGTCAAGATAGTTCTAATAGTTTCTGAACCATTTTTTAAAACAACTTTTAAATCTTTTCCATTGCCTTCATAAGGTAAAATTATTCTGTTTCCAGAAGCTTGTTTTGGTTTCAATGCCTTGAATGGCAATGCCTCTTTGAATAATTCTAATTGAAAAGCTGTATCATTTGGTATTGTAATAAACTGTTTTTGAAAACCAATTTTTTCAGTTCGAGAATCAAACTTGTTGTTACCATTTTTATCTTTCAAGGCAACCATTAAATATTTTCCAGCTTTAATATTCTCTATTCTAAAAACTTTCAAACTATCTAAAGTATTGGTGATGTATCTCGGATTTTCTTTATAAACCAATGAATCTTTGAATTTTTCGTTTACTTCATACAACATAACCGAAACAAAATTATCGACTTTTTTGTCAAAAGCGTCTTTTATTGAACCACCAATTGACAAAGAATCTATAAAACTTCCTGTCGAAAACACATATTTGAATTGTTTGTAAGCATTATTTTCGTTATTGTCTTCAATACTTTGTCCAAAATTAAAACTATAAGTTGTGTTTGCTAAAAGATTATCTTCTAATTGAATTGTTAAAATTTTACTCGGATTAGATGGCGAAACTTTCGGTGGTTTAGCCATTGGCGGGGAAACAATCAATTGTTTTTCAAGATCTTTAAGCTTTACATATTCATTAAAAACCAGTTTAATTTCTTTGCCAGAAAAATTTATACTACCGTTTTTCGGGAAACTCATTTTCAATACTGGCGAAAGTGTGTCCTTTTTACCTCCATCAATTGTTCCGCGACGTGCACAACCAATAGAAAAAAGTA
>JAYVBR010000170.1:0-3678 GCA_043750395.1 Bacteroidota bacterium
CGAAAACGAAGATTTTTTAAACTATCCAGTTTATGAAGATCACGAAAACATTCAAGAATTATCTGGCGAAATTAGAAACAAAATTTTTCCAATTCCAAAAGAAAGAGTTAGTTTTTGCGGCATCGACTTTAGAGTGATTACCCGATTAGAAGCCGATGCATTAATTGGTAATTTAAAAGATTTTGAAGGAAAAAGAATTTACGATGTGCACGAAATGAATAGCGTAGATTATGATTTAGAAAGTCGCAAAAAAGGTTTCTTTTTGTTATGCGAAACTGAATTACAAAACGATATTTTGGAAATGGATTCAGAAATTGAAGGTCAAGATAATATTACAATTTTAGGTTTTATCTTCAAACAAAATGTAATAATTAATAAAAGTTTACAATCAAAATACGAAGATTTTTCAACACCATTTATTGCCTTAAAAAATGTAATGATTCAAAACGCCTATTTTTGTGGCGACAGTCATTATATTGGTGGCGATTTTATTTGTCAAATCATTTATAGTCATTATAATTTTGGAGAATTGATTGTAAATGGAAATGCCAAAATATTTGTTATTAAATCTACAAATATGAAAATGTATTTTGCAAATTTAACATCTGTAAATGCAATAATCAACGATTCCAAAAAAGATATTTATGTGCAAATTGATATTGAAAACGAAGATGGAAGCATCTCAAAAGAAATAGCAATTCAACCGCCAACACATAATTTAGAAGATGTTTTTCTTGAAAAATTTATTTATTTTGATGAAAAGTTTGGACATCTGATAGAAAATGAAACTTTTTTAGACGCTTTTAAAAACGGAAAATCATTAATTGACGAACCAAAATTTTTGAATAAATATGCCGATTTCATTCTCACTTTTGCTGATAGAATACAAAAAATATTTGAAATTGAAATATTACAAAATTTAGCTATTGACGAAACTTTTTATGAAGATATTATAGAAGACAGCCAATACAATTTTTTTGTAAAAAAAGAAAAACACCTTCAAATGGGTTTTTGGAATACAATAAATAATTATTCAATGTATATTAATTATTTTGAAACCGGCGAAACACAATTTATAACACAACATTATGAATCGGACAATGAAACTCCAAAGTTTGGTTTTACAACCACATTAAAAGATAATTTTTTGAACACATTTGCGATAAGAAAAATGTTTTGTGATGCCGAATTGCTAATGTTAAACAAATACAATCAATAATTTAATAACAATTAAAAAAAATTAAAATGAAAAATTTAAAAAAACTATTATTTTTAGGATTACTATCACTTTCAAGTCTTGCATTCAGCCAAAGCGATTGCGAAAAAGACAAGCAAGATTTAGCTCAAATCATTAGTGGTGATTACAAATGCGAAATCAATGCTTTTGAGTATGGTGTTGGAGAAAAAAAATCACAAGGAACAGTCACAATTTCGAAGATTGGCGAGAATAAAATAAAAATCTCATCAGGAAATGACTCGTATACTTTAGGCGGACTAAAGGTTGATGGAAACACCACAATTACAAGCGATGAACCAGCTGCGGATAATAATGGTTCAAAATCTATAAGCCTAAATATTTATGAAAAGCCAGCTACAATTTCTGGCAGATCGTCTAATGGAACTTCCGAAAAAGCAAAAAAGAGTTTCTCATTCGAAGGCGTTTCAACCGATAATAATAAACCAGAAAGTCTGAATTTAAAATTTGTTGCCCAAAATGTAACACAGTTAGATTGTCATTTAAAAAACCTAAAAACAGAAATAGAAGCTACAAAATATGAAGGACCAGTTTATAGAGCTCTTAATAAAAAATATATTTTAAATGGACAAGAAGGAAAACCGCTAACTATTTTTACAGGAGGTGATAAACATTGGCAACGCTATGATTTGAAAGGCAATGAAGCACTTTATTTTAGTCAAACTCTCGAGGGAAATAAAACTGAGATCTCTTATTATGGAAATTGGGAAAAATCATATCAAGTTTGGGAATGGGAAAATATAGAAATTGATAATTTGTTAGATTTAACAAATACTAGTAACTTAGAAATTTTGGGGCTTACTCTCGAACTTTTAAATACAGGTCTTGATAGTAAATATGACCGAGCACCAGAAAATGATAAGACATTCAACTACGAGTTTACAAACTCAGTAAGCACTTGGGCGAGCAATAAATATAAAGGATTGATTGTTCCAGGAGCTAGAGGCGATAAAAACTATACCAATATTGTACTTTTTAGACAATCAGATATTGATGCTTTTTTTACTGGCAAAAAAGGAAAAATTATTCACTAATTTTAAATGATCATATGCTATGAATACATTTAGCAACAATATAAATTAAAAAACACCAATTATTTTCTGTTTTTAATAATCAATAATAATGAAACCAAAACTCAAAATCCTACTCATTTTTTTACTACCAATTGTTGCATTTTCGCAAAATAAACTAAAAGAAAATACAATAAAATTGTCAATTGATGAAGTCAATAAAATTGCAAATTCGTTGCTTGAACAACAATTTCTTACCGCTTTTGGCAAAGAAGAAATGATTCGATATGCCACCAACAAACCTTTATTGATTTATAAAGATTATAACGAACAGCAATTAGATTCTGTTAATTGCAATCAGTATTTGTTGGAAGAATATTTTGATATTTTGCCTGGGCGCGAAAACGTAAACAAAAAATATTTAAGTTTATTAGAAGATCAAAAAAAATAAGGATGACAAAATTTTGCTTGCTGCGGAACAAAAATTTTTAAACTCAAATTTTCCAACAAGAACCCATTTGTTTGATTTTCTGTTCACGAGTATTACTTTTCATTTATACGAAGGTCACCAAGATTATGAAAGCACAACGACAAAATTAGCCAAGTCTTTTGGTAATTATTTCGAACCAAAAGTCAATGTTGCTATGCAAGACACACTTATTGAATTTGAAGTAAGTTATGATAAAGATACTAAAACTTTGCAAGACGAACGTGTAAAAACTGCCAAGCCATTCTTGCAATGGATACCAATTTTTAAAACCGCAGGATTATTGAAAAGTAGCGAAATGAGTATAGAAAATCGTTATGCAAACGGCGAAAATATATTTAGTTCAATAAACAGTCATTCAATAATCAAAGAAATTAAAGAAATAATTCATCATAATGATTTAGTGTCTTTTTACAAAACTAAACAAACAGAATTATTGGACAAATTAGTTGCAACAAATTTTTTGACTAACGAAAATAAAACTTCAATTATTTCTAATTATAATGAAAATGAAATTTTAAATCCAGAAAACATAGTTGCAACCACAAACCATTTTTTTGCCCTTAATAGAAAACTAGAAATAGCACCGTATAGTTTAATGACCTGGAATAATTATGGTGAAATAGAACCTTCGGCAATAAAAAAAGTTTATGAAATGGTTTTGCAAAAAGCATCGAAACTTTTAAATTTTACCTATTCAAATTTAGAAGTTCATCGCATTGCAGCTACCAATTATAAACAATTAATAGCACTGCAAAACAACCGCCAGTATTATGTTTTGGTAAAAATAAACGATGTGTTGTACAAAGAATCTATCAAAGAAGTAGTAGGAAAAGATTGGATACGAGCGCAAAATTTTCAGTTTTTGAATCATTTTCTAGAAGATCAGAACGACAATAGACGCTTTTTTATTACTTCTCAAAAAA
>JAYVBR010000171.1:0-3678 GCA_043750395.1 Bacteroidota bacterium
CAGTTTTGCAACATCATTTTTTAAATAATAATCAATTACAATATCATTTAATAATTGGAACAACTCCAATAAAAATGCACCAGAACCACAAGAAATATCGGCGAATTTTAAAAGTAAAATTTCCTTATCGGTTTTGTCTTTGCATTTTGGAATTACTGTATTTCTTAAAATGTCACTGATAATATAAGTTGGAGTAGTTACAATGTCTTTATCTACATTTTCAGGTTTCTTAATTAATTCTATTTTACCAGCAACTATTGATAATTTTTCAGATAAGAAAATTTCATAGATGTTGCCTAAAATATCCGAAGAAAAAACAGAAAATGAATACGGACTTTCAGGAAAATAAAGATGTTTGATAATCTCCCAAAATACAGAACTTACATTTTTTATAATCTCATTAGACAATAGCTGGTCAAATAAACCTGAATTGTATTTTTTATCTGCTTTACTAAATTTATCAATTAAAGCATTAAAATCATCATTAGTAGCTAACTGTAAAAGTGTTTGATAAACTTCTAAATTCCTATCTTCGCAAACTCTTAAAAATATAATTCTGTTTATATAGCTTTGAACAATATCATTCAACTCTTGCTCTGAAATTTTCTTATTATAGTTGAAAATTTCTTTGCCTAATTCAACTCTCCATTTATTAATTTGAGCCAAAAATAATTTATCTACTGAAAAGTGATTCAATTGAGTTTCTATAAATTCCCACGTTTTGTCAAACTCCCCATTGTAAACAGATTCCTTGCTTAATAATGAATAAATTTCATCAAATTTTTCAGTGTATTCAGTGTAATGATAGCGTTTAATTAATCCTTTTGTAAAAACATCATCTTTTTCAACTTTTACAGATGTATCATAAATCATCAAGTATTCAAAATTTGACAATATTGATATTTTTAATTTTGCAGTAAAACCATATCTTCTAACTTGTTTTGCAGTTTCATTGTCTGCTTCAACTTTTACAAAAGGTTTTTTTGCTTCCAAAAAGAACTTTCTTTCTGAAAACAATCTAAACGTATAATCAGGTTTTTTTGTGTTTGAAGATTTATTTTCTTTTAATCCTTCTTCTAAAATTACTTCTCTTTCATTTGTAGATTTACCCGAAGTGTTTTTAATATCCCAACCCAACAATTCAAATAAAGGGTCAAGAAAATCACTTCTTAACAAAGTTTCATTATACTTTGAATTTGTATAATTATCTTTGTTAATATGGAATTTATCGATTAATTTTTGTAGTTCGATATTAATCATTTCGAGTAGTATTTTATTCTTTCCTCTGCTACTTGCAATGCCTTTAAAGCAAATTCCTCGCCTTGAATATCATCATATATTTTTTCACTTAACCAAAGTGTAAGTAAGTTTTCAAAGTTTAAATCTAGAGCATCAGCTAATTTTTGGAGTTGAGGTCTGGTAGGATTTCTGTCACCTTTTTCAAACCGACTAATCATTGCAGTATCAACTTCAATTAAAGAGGCAACTTCTCTTAAAAGTAGTCCTTTAGTTTCTCTCCCAATTTTGATAACACTTGATAATGTTTCCATTTGTTTTTTTTATGCTTGTCAATATTTGTCAAATGTAATTAATTTGTAATTAAAATAAAAAAAAGTAGAAACTTTTTTTTAAAGCAGCACAATTTTCTCGCAAATTTATTTTGATTTAAAAGTATCTAAAATAAAATGATTTGAAAAATATGTAAATAATTAAAAATATAAATTTTTCAATTTTCTAAAACTAATACTAGACATTAAAAATGGTTTAATGGCTAATGTTTGTGATATAAATTAGATTTTAAGAAGAAAATAAATTCTCATAATATACTTTTATTACTACTCTAAAGTATTGTATATTATCTATTTAAACAAAATATTCAGAAAAATATTTATATCAAAGGGTTACCTTTTTGTATTTTCTATATAAATAATAAAAAACAAATATTATGGAATTTACAAACAAACAATCAGAGCAAACAGTTGAAACTGTTACTGACAATCTTCAAAAGCAAATTAATACCGATGCTACAAAAAAGGTAGAAAAAGTAAAAAGCTTCAGAGAATATGCTTTTGAAAAAGCAGGTTTAAATAGAGGTGAACATTTATCCTTGAAAACCTATCTTAAATGGATCAAGGACGGACATTTAGTAGACGAAACTTATAATGAGAACGAACAACATCTATTAAAACAACAAGTTGAGAATAAAATTTTGACAAAAGAAGATGAAAAAGAAAAAGTAGATGGCGAAAAAAGAACTGCTGTCGAAATTACAAAACCATCAATTGAATTAAAAATTAAGGATTTGAATGATGAAATTCAACAAACCAAAATTGACCTAGCTGATAATAAAGTTCAAACAGGCTATCAACCCGAAAAATATTATATGTATGTAGGATTAGTAGTTATCCTTTCTTTTTACTTATTGTTTTTTTATGCATCAACAATTTACGCTTCTTTTTTTAGAAATGCTAGTAGTTTGATAGCGACTGCGGGAAGTGATATTGCCTTGTATTTGGATAGTATTTTTGATGTTAAAGGAATTTTTACTTGGTCTCCATCATTAATCATAGTTTATTTAGGAGCTTTCTTGTTTTTTGCTATTGGTTTAATACCACATAACATTGAAGGAAAAAATAAAAAAGTAAATATTGGATTTGCCATTTTTGGAGCATTCGTTGCTGATTGTTTACTGGCTTATAAAATTGATTTGGGTATTCATAACTTAAAAGAAATGGCAGGAATTGCTGATTTAAATTGGAATTTTTATTCTAGTATTAATTTTTATTTGGTTCTACTCTTTGGTTTTTGTGCTTATTTGGTTTGGGGTTATATGTTTGAAATGATGTTAAAAGAAAAGAATAAAAAAACTGGTGACATAAGAGCTGCATTAATAATCAAAGGACTCAAAGCAGAAATAAAATCCTTGCGTGAAGATTTAAAAATTATTGAAACCAGAATTATTGAATTAGAAACCCAAATTAATTCAATCTTTTCACAACTGGAGCAATTGAGAAAAAATTTAGAAAACAGAATGTTAAATCCAGATGCTCTTTCACAAAATTTAACCAGTTTTTATATGGGTTGGAGACAATTCTTGAACGGAACTAGCGATTTGAATTTAGAGAAATTGAAATGTGAAACTACTTTCAATGAGTTTATGGAATCTCAATTTAATCAAACAGCAATATTAAACTAACGATTTTTAACTTCTAAAAAATATACCGATGAAAAATTTAATATATATTTTAAGCTTACTTTTTAGCACAACTATATTATTCACTTCTTGTGGAAATGATGAAACTAAAAGAGAACAAAAACCAACGAACTATACTGTAATTATTGATTTAAGCGACCGTATTCTTGCTTCGGAACAACTGGATAAAGATTTTTATTTGATTGAAAAGTATTTTGAATCATTTGAAAAAAACGCACGTAGAAATTTAGTTTTGACTTCTAAAAATTGCTTTGCTATAAAAATTATTCCTCAAAAAAATAGTCCTTTAAATGTAGAACATTATGAAGACTTGTTGCAACTTAATTTAGACGAAATAGATGTTAAAGACAAGAATAAATCATTGTCAGACTTATCTCAATCTTTACCAAAGGTACTTGCAATGCTTAAAAAGGAGGCTTTGTTTGATAAAAAATCTACTGCTTATTTTGGAGTTGATATTTGGG
>JAYVBR010000172.1:0-8504 GCA_043750395.1 Bacteroidota bacterium
TTTGACATAAAACCAAAAAAATTACTTAATATTGATTGTTTTCAATCTGCAATAATACTACAAATATAACAAATTTAACTATTTAAGCTAAATTTTTACCTTTTTTTAGTTCAATTACTGTTATTTCTGGCATAATTCCAACTCTTCCTGGAAAAGCGTGATAGCCAAAACCACGATTTACATAAATATAGCGACCTAAATTTTCATACAATCCTGCCCATTGCTTGTAGGCAAATTGCGCCAAACTCCATTTTATAATTCCAGGAATTTCTATTCCAAATTGCATTCCGTGCGTATGTCCAGAAAGTGTTAACTGAAAATGTTTTTCGTGATTTTTGACTTCATATTCCCAATGACTCGGGTCGTGCGACATCAATATTTTAAAATCGTCTTTCGACAAATGAGTAGCAGCTTTGTTCAAATCGCCAGCTTGTTTGAAACCTTTTCCCCAGTTTTCCACTCCAACAATTGCAAGCTTATGATTGCCTTTTTGAACAAACTTGTGTTCATTTAATAACAAATCGAAACCAATTTGACCATATAATTTTTTTATAGCTTCAAAATTAGCGACTTTGGCTTGTGGATTTGGAAAATCGATATATTCACCATAATCGTGATTGCCAAGAACCGCAAATTTTCCGAATTTATGTTTATCAATTCTATTAAAAACATCAATCCAAGGATGCATTTCTTCGGCTTTGTTATTAACAATATCGCCAGTAAAAAGAATTAAATCCGAGTTTTGTTCATTAACTAAATCAATTGCATAATTTATTTTCTCAGGATTATCAAAACTACCGCTATGAACATCTGAAATTTGTGTAATTGTAAAACCATCAAAATCAGCAGGTAAATCCTCGAAAAACAACCTCTGCTTTATAACTTTATAATTGTATCGCCCAATTGTAATGCCATAAATCATTGATAAAAAAGGAATTGCGGCTATTCCTAACCCTATTTGTGAAACAAATTTTCGGCGTGAAGGTAAAAAATCGGCTTTATTTTCGGAGTTTATAAAAAAATTGACACTACCAGTTAAAACCCTAACAATATCTTCGCTTAACATAAAAAATGCAATAATCATTTTTGGAACTAAAACCAATAATAACGCACCCATTGTGTACATATTTGTTCGAGTCGCTCCTTGAGATCTATCAAATTTTGTCAAATAAAACAATATGATTAGAAATATAATTGCACTAATTAAAATGTAAATTCTACGTGATGTTTTTGATAAAAAAAGTGTTTTAAAGGCTTGATAAGCAAAGATTTCTATCAATAAAAACACAAAACAATAAACTCCTAATAAGACTAAAATTTTCAAAATTTTAAATTTTTACACAAAGTAACAATTATTCATACAATTGAAAATGTTATTTCTATTAAATTTAACGATTGGTTAAATAATTTTTTATTTAACAAACTATTTTAAAATAAATATTTAAAAGACTATTTTTGCTAAAATAAAATAAAAAAAATGAAAAAATTATTTTTAATAGCAATCTTATTTGTTGCATTTTCTAGTTTCTCCCAAGATTTATATTCTTTTAAGAAAGGAGGAGAAATATTAGAAAATGGTATAAAAATTTCGCCAAAAAATGTAAAAGAAATTCTAGTTAATAATCAAACCGCTTTAGATTTGTATAAAGTTGGTAGAAACAAAAAAACCTTCGGAAATATACTTTTATCCCTTGGGATTGGAACATTAATTGGAAAACTTGTTCGTGATTCAACTTCTGGTGATGGATTTACAACATTACCTTCTGGAAAGACTGTTGCAAATGTGACATCTAAAACCTTATATTATGTTGGTGCAGTAATGATAATAGCCTCAATACCAATAAAAATTGGGTTTTCAAATAAAATCAAGCAAGCATTGGTTTTGATGAATCAAAATGTGAAAAATCCGAAAACAACATTTATAGAATCGTCGGATATTATTGTCAATTCAAATGGAATAGGTGTTTCAATTAAATTCTAAAAAAATAAAAAAATGTCACAAAAACGCCTTTTCCTTCTCGATGCTTATGCCTTAATTTTTCGTGGTTATTTTGCCTTTATAAAAAACCCAAGAATCACTTCGAATGGAATGGATACTTCGGCAATTATGGGTTTTATGAATGCCTTGATGGATGTAATAAAACTAGACAAACCCGATCACTTGGCGGTTGCATTCGATAAAGGAGGAAGCGATTATCGTTATGAAATGTACAAAGAATATAAAGCACATCGAGACGAAACTCCCGAAGCCATAAAAATTGCTGTGCCATACATTCAACAAATTTTACGAGCAATGCACATTCCGATTATTGAAGTTGCTGGTTTCGAAGCCGATGATTTAATTGGAACTATTGCCAAACAAGCCGAAAAGGAAAATTATCAGGTTTTTATGGTTACGCCCGATAAAGATTTTGCACAACTCGTTTCCGAGAATATTTTTATGTATAAACCAGCCAGAATGGGCAATGACATCGAAATTTGGGGAATTCCAGAAGTGTTGAAAAAATTTGAAATAGAAAGACCTGAACAAGTTATCGATTTTCTAGGAATGATGGGCGATGCAGCCGATAATATTCCCGGATTGCCAGGTGTTGGCGAAGTTACAGCTAAGAAATTATTGAAAGAATTTGGCTCAATGGAAAACCTTTTGGCAAATACCGATAAGTTAAAAGGTGCATTAAAAGAAAAAATCGAAGCCAACAAAGAAAAAGGAATTTTATCCAAGAAACTAGCCACGATTTTATTGGATTGCCCAGTTACTTTCAACGAAAAAGATTACGAATTGTCTCAACCTGATGTTGAAAAAACCGATGCTTTATTTGTTGAATTAGAATTTCGACAAATGAAAGCACAGTTTGATAAATTGTACAATAGCAATGTCAATGACAATATCAATGACAATGAAAAAATAGTAAAAAAATCTCCAACAAAGAAAACCAATGATGAACAATTTGATTTATTTGGTTTTTCTGATAGCGAAGATTTGACCGAAAATTCGAATTCATTTTATGCAACTTTAGAGAATACCGAACATTCTTATCAAACTATTCAAGGCGAATTGGGTTTAAAGTTGTTATTGCAAAATCTACAAAATCAAACATCGGTTTGTTTCGATACTGAAACAACTGGAATTGATGCATTAAATGCTGAATTAGTCGGAATGTCATTTAGTTACGAAAAAGGAAAAGGATTTTATGTCCCGTTTCCAGAAAATCAAACTGATGCAAAAGACTTGGCTCATAAATTCAAACCTTTTTTCGAAAATGAAAACATCGAAAAAATTGGTCAAAACATTAAATATGATTTAAAAATATTAGCTAATTATAATATTGAAATAAAAGGAAAATTGTTCGATACGATGATTGCGCATTATCTGATAAATCCAGATATGCGCCACAATATGGACGTTTTGTCTGAAACTTATTTAAAATATTCGCCAAAATCTATCGAAGCTTTGATTGGCAAAAAAGGAAAAGGTCAAAAATCGATGCGTGATGTTGCTTTAGAAGAAATCAAAGAATATGCCGTTGAAGATGCTGATGTAACGTATCAATTGAAACAAAACTTTAGTCCGATTCTTGACAAAGCCGAAACCAAAAAGTTATTTGATGAAATTGAACTTCCATTAATTCCTGTTCTTGCAGCTATGGAAATGGAAGGCATTAATCTTGATGTTCCTTTTTTGGCATCAATGTCAATCGAAATGGCTAAAGAAAGTTTGGCATTAGAACAAAAAATCTACGAAACTGCTGGCGAAAAATTTAATTTGGCTTCACCAAAACAATTGGGCGATGTTTTATTTGAGAAATTAAAAATCGGCGGCACCAAACAAAAGAAAACCAAAACTGGTCAATATGCAACTGGCGAAGAAATTTTGAGTTATTTAGCCAACGACAATCCGATTGTAAAAGACATTCAAGATTGGCGACAAATGGTCAAATTGCAAAGCACTTATATTGATGCGTTGCCCAACCAAGTCGATGCAAAAACAGGTCGTGTTCATACCGATTATATGCAAACCGTTGCCGCAACTGGTCGTTTGAGTTCTAATAATCCGAATTTGCAAAACATTCCGATTCGAACCGAACGAGGTCGATTAATCAGAAAAGCATTTGTTGCTCGTGACGAAAATCATACGTTACTCTCAGCAGATTATTCTCAAATAGAATTGCGAATTATTGCAGCACTTTCTGGCGAAGAAAATATGATTTTGGCATTCAAAAACAACGAAGATATTCATAAAAGTACAGCTGCAAAAGTTTTTAATGTTCCATTAGATGAAGTTACTAAAGAGCAACGGAGCAATGCAAAAACAGTCAATTTCGGAATTATTTATGGCGTTTCGGCATTTGGATTGAGCAATCAAACGGCACTTTCAAGAAAAGAAGCTGCCGAATTGATCGATGCTTATTACGCAACTTATCCAAAACTAAAAACCTATATGTCTGGACAAGTAGATTTTGCTAGAGAAAATGGTTTTGTGCAAACGGTTTTGGGTCGAAGACGTTACTTAAAAGACATCAATTCTGCTAATATGATGGTAAAAAGTGGCGCAGAACGCAACGCTGTGAATGCACCAATTCAAGGTTCGGCGGCTGATATCATCAAAATTGCAATGATTAATATTCACAGAAAATTGAAAACAGAAAACTGGAAATCGAAAATGCTTTTGCAAGTTCACGATGAATTGGTTTTTGATGTTCATAATTCTGAATTAGAAAAAATTCAACCAATGATTAAATTCGAAATGGAAAATGCTTTCAAAATGGATGTACCACTAGATGTAGAAATTGGTATTGGAAAGAATTGGTTAGAAGCGCATTAGGAAGTTTTCAGTAATCAGTAATTAGTTTGAAGTAAATATTAAGTAATTAATGTTTAGTTTACAATATTTAGTGTTTAGGTCAAGGTAATTATTGTTCAATATAGAATTTTAATTATGGTTTTTCTGGTTTTTATAATTTGGTTAAAAATTCAAATTTTTTTTATCTTGGTTTAGAAAAGAAAATTTTTATTGAAAACATATTTTATTTTTGAAAAAATTATTGAGTGATCGCTAAAAACATTAAAAACTAATCATTGAACACTGCAATCTGACCAATTACTACTAAATTATGCAAACTATTTCTGAGTCGATTCACGATAACGCAATTCAGTTTTAACGATTTTGGTTCTTGACAAATAATCTTCGTCTCTGCTTTCTAACCTTTCTATTAATAAATTGGCTGCAACTTCTCCAATTTCTGGACCGTGTTGGCTAATTGTTGACAAACTTGGCGACAATCGTCGTGCCCAAACACCATCGGCAAAACCAATAATTGATAGATTTTCTGGAATTTTATATCCGTTTTTCAATCCATTTTTATGAGCAAAAACAGACGAAATTTCATCGACTGCAAAAATGCCATCGATTTTTTGAGATTCGAATAGTTTTAATGCTTTTTCATTAAAATCAGTTTCATTATCTGACAAAACAACAAGGTTTTCATTAATAGAAATATTATTATTTGCCAAAGCGTCAAAATAACCTTTAGTGCGAAGTTTTCCTACACTTAAATTATCAATTGCTGAGAAAATTGCAATGTTTTTGCAACCAGTTTTTATCAAATGATTTACTGCATTGATTGCCGAGTCATAATCGTCGACAATTACTTTATCGCAATTGACTTCATCGGCAATTCGATCGAACATCACGATTGGAGTTCCATCTTTTATGATTTCTTTGAAATGATTAAATTTTTGTAATTTTTGGGCTTCTTCAGACATCGAAACAATAAAACCATCAATTGTGCCATTGCTCAAAATCTCGAGAGTTGAAATTTCTTTATCAATCGATTCGTTTGATATACAGGTTATTACATTATAACCTTTTTGCTCGGCAACTTTCTCTATACCTGAAAAAACTTTTGCGAAAAAAGAATTTAGAATATTCGGAATTATTACTCCAATTGTTTTAGTAGATCGATTTTTAAGATTTAATCCAAAAATATTAGGCTTATAATTCTTCAATTTAGCATATTCTTGAATCTTAGTTTTGGTCGATTCACTAATTTCAGGACTGTCGTTTAAAGCTTTAGAAACAGTCGAAACTGAAACTCCTAACTCTTTTGCAATATTCTTTAAAGTTGCTTTTGTTTTCATAACTTTTTTAAATAGTTGTAAAAATAGTTAAAAAAATATTTAGTTTTATAAATTTAAAACTACTTGTTTAGGAATCAACCTCAAACTATGAAAAGTTTGATTGTTCTAAAATATTTTTTTAATATTTTTTACAATTTATTAAAAGTATTAGTAGACAAAATATCTATTTTTAGTTATTGTGATTTGTGTTAAAATGTTTTTATTATCATAAATTAATCTTTGTATCTTTGACTTAAAATGATGATTACAATCGATAAGATATTCCGGTGTAAATCCCAAGAAAATAAGGGTTAAAACCACCAGAATCATAACTAAAAGTATTGATTTGATATTTTACAGTAGGTTCAATATTGGCTTCGAATGATTTCCAAAAACTATATTTGAAACCAATGCCGATGTTTGTACTATAATGAACATTATTTAAATTATTGGCGTCGCCTAATACAATTTTTCGGCTGTCTGAAGTTAGCGAAACTTCATTATTATTTAATAAAAGTGTACTAAAACCAGTTATTAGTTTCATTCCAAACTTTTTATCAATTAATTTATATGAAACTTCAACAGGAAATTCTATGTAACCAAAACTTTGATTCATTGTTCCGTTTTCAGCAATTTGAGTAGGATTTTCTGGTGTTGTGCCACGGGCTTTTCTATCGCCAACTACCACGGTTTGAACTTCTGGTCGGAAATTAATGGTGCTTAATGAGGCTGTCGTTATTGACGGATCGGTATAAAAAGCAATGTCGTTGGTGTTGTATGCCAAATCAAATTTATTGATTCCAGCTCGAATAGATATCTTTTTAGTGATTTTATAATCGGCTGCTAAACCAATGCTCAACTGGTTTTCGAAATCTTTTTCGTTGTCTTTAAAAATATCGTGAATTGGCGATCCAGCAAATGCTTTCATAAAAATTGGAGCGACATTTGGGCGAATTGTCCATTTTTCTGAATTGGACGCAATTTCTTTTTTAGAATTTTTACTTTCCTTTTCTTTTAAAATTTTATCTAATGGATTTTCTTTTGATATTTCATTTTTGGAATAATCTTCGGTTTTTGTTTCTGAAATTAAATTTTTATTATTTAATTGATCCAAGTTTTCTAAATTGTTTTTTTCAAGATTCGATTTTATAATTTCTTTTTCATTCGAATTAGAATTTCCTTTTTTATTCAATACAATTGCATTTTCATTTTCAGAAATATTGTTTTGAATTTCTTTCTGATTTGTTTTCTCTTTTTTATTTAGGACAAATGCATTTTTATTTTCAGAAATGTTTTTTTGAATTAATTTCTGATTTGTTTTCTCTTTATTATTTGATACAACTGCATTTTTATTTTCAGAAATATTGTTTTGAATTTCTTTCTGATTTTTTTTAATTTTTTTATCAGATGATGACGCTAAAATTTCTTTTTCAGAATTATTTGTATTTAATTTTGAAGAATTGGTGTTGATTTTGTTTTTATCAAATGAATTTTGAATTTCAGTTTTTGAGCCATTTGCATTCGCTAAAACATCGTTTTTCGAATTAAAATTACTTTCATTTATTGTTGATTTTTCAGGATTTTCATATGTTTTTTTCGCATCGGTTGCAACCGTAACAGTTTCATTTTCATAATTATTTTTAATTAATTTTGAATTTACATCTTGTATTTTTTTGCTTTTGGAATGAACAACAGTCGAATTATTTTCTATCAATTTATTTGAATTTTCAGACGAGAATTTATTAAATATAAAATAGCCAATTATCAAACTAGCAGCTATTCCAAATGATGTTAACCAAATTGGAAAAAAGTATTTTTTATTCTTTTTCTTGTTGATTCTTTCAGAAATATTTGCCCAAGCTTGTGGCTCAGGATTTACCTCGAAGTCTTTAAATTTTTCTTGAAAAAAACGTTCTATGTTTTTTTTATTATTCATTTTTTTGGGAAAATTTTAATTGTTTTTTGTAGGTTTCTATTTTTTCTTTTAATAATAATTTTGCTCTAAATAAATTCGATTTACTGGTTCCGTCAGATATTTTTAGCATTTCCGAAATTTCGTTGTGATTGTAACCATCCATTACATAAAGGTTAAAAATCAATCGGTACCTATCGGGTAATTCTTGAATAATTTGTAACAAATAATTCAAATCTATATTTTTATCTTCTAAATCTAATTGTTCTTCGTCGGCAATATCGGAAACTAATTTTAAAAAAGGCAATTTTTTATATTGTTTTAAAATATTGTTAATCATTATTCGTTTGGCCCAACCTTCGAACGAACCATTAAATTTAAATTGGTGCATTTTCTCGAAAATTAACACAAACACGTCTTGATGATTCTCTTGCGCTTCGGCATAATTTCGTGAATCCTTCAAGCACACTCC
>JAYVBR010000173.1:0-8495 GCA_043750395.1 Bacteroidota bacterium
TTAATCCTAAATCTATTGATTTTAAAACTTTGTTTTTATTGGCTGATAAACTATTTTCATTTATGTAAATAATGTCTGGATTCGTAGGATGAAAATCAATATCAGAAATATTTCCTGCAATAATTTGCCTAGTCCAAGTTTGCATATTGTCAGTAGAACGATACATTCCTTGTGTTGTACCTACAAAAACTAAATTTGGAATCGTTGGATGATATTGAATAACATTGACGTTAAAAGTAGAACCTAAGCCTCCTTCATTAATATTTGCAGGGACAAAATTTGTTGGTACAAATGTATTGCCACCATCAATTGATGAATAAATGCCAAATGAATTACCTGCAACATTTCGAACATTAATTAAAACCGAATTGAAATTACTCGGGTTTGCTGCAATAGCATTTACGCCAGAACCTGGAAGAAAATCGGTTTCGTGAGACCAAGTATTTCCTCCGTTACTTGTTCGCCACAAACCACCTGAGGCAGAACCTAGATATATTTCTTGATTATTTAATTTGTTTATTTCGGCAAAAACTACCATTCCCATTCCGGCTGCATAATGTCCAGTAATATTTGTAATATTATCTGGTCCTAATGATTGCCAACCAGCTCCATTTTGAGAAAAACGCTTATTTTTGGAATCTAATTCTTTTTTTAATCTTTCGTATTCTTTAAATGGTAACATTTCATCAACCAATCGGTTACCAGATACGCCATAACGTCGTTCGTTGGTATATTTCCATCGCATATATGGATTGTATCCTGTTCCTTTTCCTTTTTCTTTACCTTTGAAGTAAGCGTCGGCAGAATCGCAAACTGTTTGCACATTAATGGATTTGTCGTCCATCATTTTTTTATAAATTTTTGTACTTGTGTTTTTCGTTTGCCCTAAAGAAATAGTTGTAAATAAGAGCAATAAAAAGTGAGTAATTTTATTCATAAGGCAAAATTTTATTTGTGAATTATATTACAAAATTATATAAAAAAAATGATTTTCAAGCCTTTGTGAAAATAAATATTTATAAAAAAAATGTTTTTTTTATGTAAAGTTAAATAGTGTTTCTCTCAGTATTAATTTTTTTGTTTTCAAGAATAATTCTGAACAAAATAATTACCGAACATAAAATCATTGGCAACATCATTACAAAATGTACTTTGTTAATTAGTATAAGAATATAAATTCCTAAACAAATTAAATTGAAATAGCATAAATTTATTGTCCATTTTTGATTTTTTTGTAAAATAAAATAAACCAAAATTAATAAACTTGGATTAAATAATAATATGTTGTAATTCCAATAAATCTCTTCGTGTTGTGAATAAATAAAAACTGTCGAAAAGAAAATTCCAATTACTCCTAAAATCGAAAAATAAATTAAATTAACTTGTTTTTTATTGATTAAAACAATTAATACTAAAAATATTAAATAAGGATAAATCGAATTCCAAAAAGAAAAACTACTTATTTCGGATTTTTTTTTATTTATAACAACTGATTTTTCTGCAATAGGTTTATCATTGAATTTTGATGTCGAAATGTTTGACATCAATTCTTGTGGCAAGAAAAGTTTTTTAGCATCATTATCGACTTTATGACCAAAAATAGTGTTTATTCCAAAATTTTCCCAAAAATGATTGTCTAAAAACGAATTAAGAACAGTTCTGTAACTATGATCAGTATTTGTTTTTTTGGTAACAATTTTACTTCCAAAAACTGCATTAATTTTATCAAGAACCATTGTTGTACAGTTTTTATCGATAAATTTATAAGTGTAAAATTTTTCGTTTGAAAATAAAGTTTTGTTTATTTCATCGAATAATTGTTGTTTTTGAATTTCAGAAATCAATAAATTTTGCTCCCAAACTTGTCGATTAGTTAACTGATACTCATACATAAAATCTTGAAATGAACAAGCTGCAACAAAATATTGTAAATCGCCTTTCACAAATTTTAAATAAAAATTTTCGGTAGCAAAATCAAAATTTCCGTAATTGAAAACGATGTCCAAATTATTCTCAACATCAACAACTCTTATTCCTGTGTGACCATAAATCGAATACAGTTCATTGCCTGATCCACAAGTTAAAACACTAATTTTAGCTTGGTTTGTTAATTTGTAATATTGTGAAAACGAGTTTAATGAAATTAATAAAACTAGGCAGCAAAGTGTTTTTAGAAGTATTGATTTATTCATAGAAATTTTTTTTTAAATTTATCTAAAAACAGATAAATCAACTTTTATAGAAAAAATATTCGAGTATAATGCTTGACTTTGCTTGGCAATATTAGTCAAAGCATAGTCGATTTGTACGCCTCGATATTTAAAACCAAGTCCAATATTTGGTTGAAAACTAAGCTTTTCGTCTTTATCAATTGTTGTAATATATTGAAAATTTCCAACGCCAACTCGAACAAAAGCCATATCAGAATAGCTTCCTTCGCAACCCAAAGCTGGACTAATACTTAAATATTTAGAACCAATTATATCTTTTGTATTTGTAAATTCTGCATTTAGATTTACAGAAGCCAAAAGTGCATAATCGTCATGAAATTGAATTTTTTTAGATACACCAAATTGAGCTTTTGGAGCTGTGATTTCTGTAGTTTCTGGCAACTCTTGATTTTGACCAGGGATTGCATTTTTGATAGTCGCAAATTCAGTTTCATCAACATTCCAAACGTTGTATGTTGTTGTAATATCCCGAAGCATTAATCCAAATTTCCAATTATTATCGGTCTGGTATTGCATTCCTAAATCAAATCCAAAACCCCAAGAATTGGCAAAATTTCCAATAATTCTTCGAACCACTTTTGCATTTACACCATATCTAAAATTTGTTAATTGAGATTTTCTTGCATACGAAAACGTAAAACCATAATCGGCAACCGAAAATAGTGAAACACGATTATAATCAATTCGACCCTGATTATCAATAAGTTGGGTTGTGTTTAAAATATTATCAACACCAAATCTTATTGCTGAAATTCCCCAAGCACTCAAATCATCAATCGGTGCTGCGTAAGCCAAATAGTCATATTGTGCAATATTTGCAAAATAACTGGCGTGCATTGCACCAACTTCACTGTCTTCTAGGTTAATTAAACCAGCTGGATTCCAATAACAAGCATTTACATCAGCAGAATTTGCAGTTACAGCATTCGACATTCCGAGTGCAGCTGCATCGACTCCAATATTCAAAAAATCATTAGAATACTTTCTAACTGTTTGACAATTTGAATATAAGCTAATAATTAAAAGTAGTAAAATAAGTATTTTTTTCAAAACAGGGAATTTATGCAAATATCAATTAAAAATCTCTAATAAAAAACGTGTTTAACTTTAACTTATTGTATTAAATTTGTTTTTTTTAAACGAAATATAAAAAATTATGAATATTAAAAAACACATTCCAAATATCATAACGCTTTTAAATCTTTTTTGTGGTTGTATCGCTCTTGTTTTTGTTGCAGAATCTAGATTTGATTATGCTTTTACATTTGTAGCTTTGGGTATTTTCTTAGATTTTTTTGATGGTTTTTTTGCAAGATTATTCAAAGTTTCTTCGCCATTAGGTTTGCAACTCGATTCGTTAGCAGATATGGTCACGAGTGGCGTTGTTCCTGGATATGTAATGTTTCAAATGTTTCAAGCTCACGAATATGATCCAGAATTAATTTCAATTTATTCAATATTTGGATTTATAATCACGCTTGGAGCTTGTTATCGTTTGGCAAATTTTAATATTGATACGCGCCAAACCAATTCTTTTATAGGTTTGCCAACGCCAGCAAATGCCTTATTTATTTTAAGTTTGCCATTGATTAGTAATGCTTTTTTAAATGATGTTTTTAATGAAATACTCTTTAATAAATGGGTTTTGGTAGCAATAACTTTAATTAGTGCTTATATAATGAATGCCGAAATTCCGTTGTTTTCTTTAAAAATTAAATCTTTTAATTTGAAAGATAATTTATTGCAAATTGTTTTCTTAACGATTTCTGTTGCTTTAATCGGATTTTTTCAGTTTCTAGGTGTTGCAATCGTAATTATGTTTTATGTTTTGCTATCGGTTTTAATGAATATTTTTAATAAAAAACAAGAATCTAATTTTTAATTTTTTTAAAAATGTATGTCATATAAGCTAATTTAAGTCGAAATTTTAAAATGTTATATTATTGTACTTATATGAATTATATGTTTAAAATTAATTTTATGGTTGAAAAAAATAAATCTTATATTTAAAAAAATTGGCAACAAGAAAAAAACCTTCATCTAAATCTATCTCTATTTTTCAATCTAAAAATTTTTGGATTGTTTTGACTTTTATATGTTTTTCATTGATAATTTTTAAATATCGAAATGCAATTTTGTATTATTTTAGTTTTAAATCAGATAAAGTTTTAAAATCCGAAATGTCATACCAAAAAAGAAATGAAGAGGTTTTATTTGCCAATGTTAGTAAAGTTGTCGGCATTGATGTATCGCATTATCAAGGAAAAATTAATTGGTCGAAAGTTGAGTTTGTCAATGAAAAATATCCAATCGAATTTGTTTTTATTCGTGCAACTCAAGGCATTGACAAAAACGACAGTCAATTCGAGAATAATTGGAATGAGTGCAAACGAAATAATATCATTCGTGGTGCCTATCATTATTATCGTCCAAACGAAAATTCTTTAGAACAAGCCGAAAATTTCATTAAAACCGTAAAATTATCAAAAGGCGATTTGCCACCAGTTCTCGATATTGAAAAATTGCCAAAAGAACAATCTATCGAAAATTTAAAAATTGGTTTGAAACGTTTTCTAGATAAAATTGAAGAACATTACCAAGTGCGACCAATTATTTATACAGGTGAACGATATTACGAAGATTTCCTGAAAGACGAATTCTCGGATTATACATTTTGGATTGCCAATTACAATTTTATTGATGCAGAAATTAACAACGATTATTTAATTTGGCAATTTACTGAACAAGCCAAAATAAAAGGTATTAAAGAAAAAGTTGATGTTAATATTTTTAATGGAAGTTACGAAGATTTACGAGATTTGAGGATTAATTAATTTGTAACCATTCATAATTAATTTTTAACTTTAAATTTTACTTGAATTTGCCACAAAGTCGCTAAGACTCGAAGATAAAGTGCTATAAATTTTAAAAAAATATAACTTATAAATTAATTACTCCAAATTTACACTAAAAACTTTGTGATTTTAAGTCTTAGTGCCAAATAAATAAAACAAATTTTGATGTTTAAATTTTATTGACACGGCAAAAAATAAATTAATATTCCTATAAATAAAAATAAAAAAAACGTCCAAAACCAAGCCGATTTGTGCGCATAATTAAAAGTAATTCCTGCCCATTCGCTTCGTTTAGAAACCATTAATCTTGAATCTTTTGGATTGTAATAAAAAAATTTATATTTCCAGTTATTAGCATCGGAATGCCAATTTTTTTGGGTTTCGATATTTGTCATTATGGTTTATTTATATTATTTAAAGAATTTGTCATTGCTTCGCCAATTCGCACTTACAGGCTCGAGTCCGACGAATGATGAATCACATAACGTGAGCAATTAATGAGATTCATCCTTCGTCATAATGACAAGAAAACAAACCAAAACAATTTTCAACAAATGATGTTACAACTTGAAATCTGCCAATCTAAAAGTCCAACTTTTTCTTACGCAATTCAAAATTTTGACCCAAATAAACCCGTCTAACCATTTCGTCTTCAACAAGTTCTTCTGGAACTCCAGCTTTTAGAATTCCGCCTTCGAACATTAAATAAGTTCTATCGGTAATTGCCAAAGTTTCTTGAACATTATGATCGGTAATTAAGATTCCAATATTCTTATTTTTTAGTTGGGCTACAATTCTTTGAATATCTTCTACAGCAACAGGGTCAACGCCTGCGAAAGGTTCATCGAGTAAAATAAATTTAGGATCGGTTGCCAAACAACGAGCAATTTCGGTGCGTCGGCGTTCTCCACCAGACAATAAATCGCCTCGATTGGTTCTAATATGTTGCAGACTAAATTCGTCCAAAAGACTTTCCATTTTGGCAATTTGAACATTTTTTGGATGTTTGGTCAATTGCAAAACACTCAAAATATTGTCTTCGACACTTAATTTTCTAAAAACAGATGCTTCTTGCGCTAAATATCCAATGCCTTGTTGAGCGCGTTTATACATCGGATAATCTGTAATGTTCATATCATCAAGATAAATATTGCCAGCATTTGGTTTGACCAATCCAACAATCATATAAAAAGATGTTGTTTTTCCCGCTCCATTTGGTCCCAATAATCCAATGATTTCTCCTTGGTTTACTTCTACCGAAATGCCTTTTACAACACTACGACCTTTATAGGTTTTGACTAAATTTTCTGCTCTTAATTTCATAAATTTTTAAATATTAATGTCAATCGCAAAATCAATTACAATGTCAATAACTCAATTTTTAATTATAATCCAAATAAACAAATTTCTTAATTAGGAAATGTTTTTTTTAACAAATTCTTGGTTTTTTTATATTATTTCAAAACCTATAACCCACAACTTACAACTTCGCTTCTTTTCTATTTACAAAAACCGCAATCCAAATACTTGCTTCATATAATATCAATAACGGAATCGAAACAATTATTTGACTCAAAACGTCTGGCGGAGAAATTATTGCTCCAATTATCAGAATAATAACAATTGCATATCGTCGGTAAATTCTTAGTGTTTCAGCGGTTACCAAACCCAATTTTGTCAAAAAATAAATAATTATAGGCAATTCAAACATTGCACCACAAGAAATGACCGTTGTTTTGACCATTCCTATATAATTATCAATATTGAACTCGTTTTTTATTGTCGTACTAACATTAAAATTTCCAAAAAAATTGATTGATAATGGCAAAATCAAATAATATCCAAATAAAACACCAAGAAAAAATAAAAATGATGAAACTGTAATAAATCCAACGGCACTTTTCTTTTCTTTTTGATACAAAGCTGGACTTATAAATTTCCAAATTTCCCATAAAATATAAGGAAAACCAAGAATAAATCCAGCCGTAATGCAAGTCCAAATAAAAATCGAAAATTGTCCGCCTAATTGTGTACTTTGAATTTCAAATGGCATTTTATCAAGACACATTCCGCCATCATTTGTTTTGAAATATTTTGTCAATTCGCAAAATTTTCGGTAAGTAATAAAATTTGGGTCTAGTGGTCCAAAAATCACTTTTTCGAAAATAAAATCAATAATAAAATACGACAATCCCGATGCTACTAAAATCGTAATTGTAATTCTAATTAAAAGCCATCTTAAATCTTCAAGATGATCTAAAAATGACATTTCTTTTAATTCTTTTTCAGCCATTAGATAATTCCTTCTTTTAAAATATCGTGCAAATGCAGTACACCTATATATATACCATTTTCAACAACGACCAATTGTGTAATTTTAAAATCTTCAAGAACCTGAAAAGCATCAATAACCATATCGCTTGATTGAATTAATTTTGGATTTTTTGTCATAATATCTCTTGCCGTCAAATGCGAAAAAGTCTCGTTTTCGTTCAACATTCTTCGAATATCGCCATCGGTAATTATTCCAATAACTTTTTCGTTTTCGATAACAGCCGTCACACCTAGACGTTTTTCGGAAATCTCGAAAATCACTTTTTTGATATTTGCCTCGGGCGAAACCATTGGTTTTAATGAGTTTTCGACCATATCGGCAACTTTTAACAGTAATTTTTTGCCTAAAGCGCCTCCAGGATGAAATTTCGCAAAATCTTCAGGTTGAAAATTTCGCATTTCTATCAAACAAACCGTCAAAGCATCACCCATAACTAGTTGCGCAGTCGTGCTATCGGTCGGAGCTAAATTATTCGGACATGATTCTGATGCAACTGTTGTGTTTAAAACCAAATGCGAATTTTTAGCCAAAAACGAGCTGATATTTCCAGTAATAGCGATTAATTTATTTCCAAAACGAGTTAATAATGGAACCAATGTTTTTATTTCTGGGCTATTACCACTTTTTGATATACAAATAATGACATCATTGTCTTGAACCATTCCTAAATCGCCGTGAATCGCTTCCGAAGCGTGCAAAAATACTGCTGGAGTTCCAGTAGAATTCATCGAAGCGACAATTTTTTGGGCAATTATGGCACTTTTTCCTATTCCGGTAATGATTAATCTGGTTTTGCAATCGAATATTAATTGTACTGCTTCAGCAAATGAATTGTCCAGTAAATCAGCTAGTTTTGCAATAGAATTGCTTTCTGATAAAATTGTATTCCTTGCAGATTCTAAAATTTTTTCTGATGTAATCAAAATTGATTTAATATAAAATTTGTAATTGTAAAAAAAGTTTCTATCTTTATAATGTGCAAATTTATGTAAAATACCATTAATAAAAGATGAATTCTAACGAAATCGATATCCATAAAGAGTTAAAGAAATATTTTGGCTTTTCTCAATTTAA
>JAYVBR010000174.1:0-8495 GCA_043750395.1 Bacteroidota bacterium
TTGGTCGATCAGGTTCGAATCGTTACACAGTGTTTTGCACCAGCTGCAACAAGTTTAACAGCAACATCAATATTGTCTTCAAGCGCAACATTAGGTTGGGCAACAGCATCAAGTTCAATAGGCTATGAAATTGAAAATCAATTATCAACAGTTCCATTTACGGGTATTGCAACAGGTAATTCGACAACCAATAATTTTTCACAAATTGGTTTAACAAGTTTAACTTGTTATCATTTTAGAATTAGATCTAATTGTGGTAACGGCAATTTTAGTGATTGGTCAGGAAACTTTCAATATTGTACTGCGTCAGCGCCACCTGTTTGTGGTGGAAATTTTGTAGATTCAGGGGGTGCAAATGGAAACTACTCGAATAATCAAAACATTACAACAATAATACCTCCAACTATAGCTGGTCAAAAAGTTACAATAACATTTACAACTTTTTCAACAGAATCAGGAAACGATTTGTTAAGTATTTACGACGGAAATAGTGTTGCAACAGGAACTTTATTAGGTACATTTTCTGGCAACGTTAATCCAGGTACATTTACAGGAACAACCGTTTCTGGTGCTTTGACATTTGTGTTTACCTCAAACCCATTTGGATCAGAAGCTGGCTGGACATCTAACATTACTTGTGGGCCACCGCCAAATTGTACCATTCCAAATTTATTGAATATTATAAACATTTTACCAACTATTGCAACTATTGGCTGGTCACAATCTCCAAACCCGAATGGAGTTACCGCCAATGAATGGGAATATTTAATTTTACCTTCTCCTTCGGTAATACCAACAAACACATCAGCTGGTATATTTACTAACATAAATTCTGTACCAGTAACTAATTTATTGCCTGATACTTGTTATGATTTGTATGTTAGAGCAATTTGTTCGACTTCTGAATTCAGTAAATGGTCAAATCCAAAAAGATTTTGTACTCCTATAGCTCCACCTATTTGTGGTGGTCAATTTGTTGACACTGGTGGAGTTGTTAATAATTATTCGAATAACGAAAATTACACAGTGACTATTTGCCCGCAAACACCAGGAGATCAAGTAACTGTTACATTTATATCATTTAATACTGAACCTGCTTTTGATGGATTATATATTTTTGATGGAAATAGTATAACCTCGCCTCAAATTTCAAGTAATAATGTGGCAGGAAATGGCAATTTAACCTTGCCAGGAGCTTATTGGGGTTCAATCAATCCAGGGTCATTTACATCATCTAGTCCAGATGGATGTTTGACTTTTAAATTTATAAGTGATGGTTTTTCAAATTCTGATGGCTGGGTGTCAAATATAACTTGTGCTCCAGCACCTGCTTGTGCAACCCCGTCTTCATTATCTGTTTCGACAATTTTGTCAACAAAAGCAACAATTAATTGGTTGCAACCTGCAAATCCGAATGGAACAACATCAAACCAATGGGAATATGTTGTCGTACCATCTCCATCGACTCCGCCTAATAACACAACAGTAGGAATATTAACAAGTGATTTGAGTAATATAATTATAGATTTGAATCCTCAGACTTGTTATGATTTTTATGTCAGAGCTGTTTGTAGTGCAACTGAAAAAAGTAGTTGGAAGGGTCTAATAAATTTTTGTACAACAATTGCACCTCCAGTATGTGGTGGTTTGTTTTTAGATGAGGGAGGTTTGACTAACAATTATCCAAATAATTCAAATTCTACTGTAACAATTTGTCCTATAAATATTGGAGATGTAGTTACTGTAACTTTTACAGCATTTAATACCGAAGCAGCTTTCGACGGATTATATGTTTATGATGGAAATAGCGTAAACGCATTAAATCAAATTTCAAGTGTAAATCTAGGAGGAAATGTTTTAGGAGGTTTGCCAGGTTCATATTGGGGAAATACAATCCCTGGACCTTTTGTGTCAACAACAGCCGATGGATGTTTGACTTTCAAATTTATAAGTGATGGTTTTGTTAATCTTTCAGGTTGGGAAGCCAATGTAACTTGCGCTCCAAGGCCGACTTGTTCAACGCCAAAAAATTTATTTGTAACATCAATTACTCCAACTAATGCTTCGGTTTCTTGGTTACAACCATTAAATCCTGATAATTCGGTTGCTACATCTTGGGAATACATTATTTTACCTTCACCATCTACTCCACCGTTAAATTCAATAATTGGAACAACAACATCAAACCCTAAAAATTTTAGTGATTTATTGTCAAATACTTGTTATGATTTTTATGTTCGTGCAATTTGCACCTCAACTGATTTTAGCAATTGGTCTGCCCCAAAAACATTTTGTACGCTAATAGCGCCACCCGTTTGTGGGGGTTTATTTGTTGACAATGGTGGCGCAAACAACAATTATTTAGAAAGTTCAAATGTTGTAACAACCATATGTCCAAATAATCCGGGAGATGTTGTAACAGTAACTTTTTCTTCATTTAATACAGAAAATACTTATGATGGTCTTTATGTTTATTCAGGAAACACAGTTAATGCACTAAATCAAATTTCGAGTCAAAATAATGGTGGAAACGTACCTGGCGGTTTACCTGGTTCTTTTTGGGGAACAATAATTCCTGGTCCGTTTACATCTACTAACAACAATGGGTGTTTGACTTTTAGATTTAGAAGTGATCCGTCTTTACAAAGACCGGGTTGGGTTGCCAATGTAACTTGTGCACCAGCACCAACTTGTAGTAGACCAAATTTATTAACAGTATCTAATATTACATTGACAACCGCTAGTTTAGGATGGTCACAACCAGAAAATGCAAGTATTTATACTATTGTTAATGATTCTTTTACTTTTACAGCGGTAGACAATAACGGAGGAATATCATCAGATGCTACATTTATAATTCCTCTTGGTTATGTAGCAACTAACATTAAGCCATTGGCTAATAATGCAAATAATTCAAATATACCTTTAACTGCTGGGGCAACTGCAGTTAATCCTTTGACTGCAATTGATAGTGACGGAACAATTTTAGCATTTAAAATTGTTGCACTTCCTGTATTAGGAAACTTGTTTGTAAATGGAACTGCAGTTGCACTAAATCAAAATTTAAATTTAATAGAAGTTGCAAGTTTAACTTATGACCCAATTGGAATTAATTCAGGATATGACACAATAAAATTTACAGCAATTGACAATGACAATGATTCTTCATTAATTGCAACTTTGACTATTCCGGTTGGCATTACTGATGTAAATATTTTACCAGTTTCGACTAATTTTATTAATGCTAATATTCCTTCCAATGCAGGAATTACATCAATAACTGCAATAGCTGCAACTGATCAAAATGGAACAATTCAAAGTTATACTATAACTTCATTGCCAGCTTTAGGAATATTATATGTTGGAAATGTTGCGGTAACCTTAAATCAATCTTTAAGTTTAACTCAAATTTCTACACTAAAATATGATCCAACAGGAAGTACAGCAAATGCTTGGGAATATTTAATTTTGCCAGCCAATTCTGCTTTTCCGCTTGCAACTGCAACAGGATTTATTGCAACATCAAATTCAGCCAACAATATTGCAGTTGGCTTAAATAACTCGACTTGTTATGATTATTATGTTAGAGCAATATGTTCAAGTACAGATTCAAGTTTGTGGTCTGGTCCAAAATCGTTTTGTACATTAATTCCAAATGATGATTGTGCCAGTCCAACGATTGTTTTGACCAATCCAAATCAGACTTGTGTTAATTTTGCTGTTGGAACTTTTAATGGTGCAACGGCATCGACTCAAGTAAATTTATGTTCAAATGATACTAATAAAGATATTTGGTATCAATTTATTGCAACTTCGGCTAACCATTCTATTAGATTAATTAATATTATTGGCGGGAATGCTTTTAGTTTGAACTATGTAGTTTATTCTGGAGATGATTGTAACAATTTGACTCAAATTAGTTGTATTACAGGTGTTTTAGGAGTTGTTAATAATCTTGTTATAGGTCAAACATATACTGTTAGGGTTTTCTTAGATTCATTTGTAACCAATTCGAATATTACTTTTGATATATGTATTGGAACAGTTTTGCCATCAATCACATCAAATACAACACAATATACTCCCGAACAATTGGTTCAAAATATATTATTAAATTCTACTTGTGCCAATGTTTCTAACGTAACTTCATTTACAGAATCGAACGGAATAGGCTATTTCAATCAAAATGGTTCGACATTTCCTTTTTCAGACGGAATAATATTATCTACTGGTAATGTTGATAATGCCAAAGGACCAAACTTAACAACCTTAAGCGATGGTAATGGAGGAAATTCTTCAGATGCTGATCTTGAAGCAATTGTTTTAGCAGGAACTGGTACAGAAATGGTTTCTAGAAATGTAACTAAACTCGAATTTGATTTTACACCAATTACCAATAATATTAGTTTTGACTTTCTATTCGCATCTGAGGAATATGGAACTTTTCAATGCAATTTTTCTGATGCGTTCGCTTTTTTATTAACAAATTTAAGCACAGGAGTAACCACTAATTTGGCAATTGTTCCAGGAACAACAACTCCTATATCTGTAGTAACGATAAGAGACGGACTGTATAATAATAATTGTGCTTCTCAAAACCCATTATATTTTGGACAATACAACTTACAACCACCTGCGACTGGTGTCAGTCCATTAAGTGCAACTATAAATTTTAATGGACAAACTGTGCCATTGGTTGCAACTTCTCCAGTAACCATAAACCAACCATATCACATTAAATTGGTTGTTGCAGATAGACTAGATACATTCTTTGATTCTGCAGTTTTCTTAAAAGGCAGTAGTTTTGGAATTGGAAATTTGAACATAGGATCTAATTTATTACAATCTAACGGAACAGCACTGTGTTTTGGAGAAACTCAAACTATAAATTCTCAATTAGACCCAGCGCTTTACACTTTCGAATGGACGAAAGATGGTCAAGTTTTAACAGGACAGAACAGTGCTAATTTAGTCATTAACGCTGCGGGAACCTATACTGTAAATGTTGTTTATATCGGTTCTAATTGCACAGGAACAGATACAATCGTTGTTGAATATTATCCAGAGGTTATTCCAGGAAATCCAGCAACATTGTTCGCTTGTAATTCAACTGGTTTCGGAACTTTTAATTTGAATCAAAACAATCAACCTTTATTGACTGGGCTTGGTTCAGGATATACTATTAAATATTTTTTAAATGCAATCGATGCTAATTTAAATCAAAATGCAATTACAAATATTTCAACATTTCAAAACACTACTAATCCACAAAATATTTGCGTAAGAGTTCAAAATACTTTTTCAGGATGTTTTGGTGTAAAATGCTTTAATTTGAATGTACAAGATTTAACACCACAATTTACTACTCCAACAACATTAGTATTATGCAACGGAACTTCAGGCAACATTTCGGTTTCGGCAATAAACTATCCTTTGGCAAATGCAACTTATTCTTGGAAAAAAGATGGAGTAGATTTGACAGATACTACAAGTTTTATAAATGTTTCTCAAATAGGCGATTATAAAGTAACTGTAAACTATTCTGGTTGTACGGCTTCTAAAACAACAACTGTTACTTTCGGAAATATTGTAGCCAATACATCTTTAAATATAACAATTTGTGACAATTATATTTTACCTGCGTTAAGCGCAAACAACAATTATTTTTCGGGTGCAAACAGCTCGGGAACAGCATATTTTGCAGGGAATGTAATTTCAACATCGGTTTTACCTATGTATATTTACGCACAATCAGGAGCTTGTTCTGATCAAAGTTCATTCAACATAAATATTATTCCAAATACAATTGCTAATGCTACTTTTAGTTATGTATCGCCTGTTTGTAAAAATGCAACTTCTAATCCAACACCAATATTAACTTCAAATTTTGTAACTGGTGGTGTTTATGGTTGTTTGAATTCAAATTTGATCTTAAATTCTGCAACCGGAGAAATTGATATTCTAAGTCCAGTTGGTACTTATGATGTAAAATATACCGCTCCAGCAAATTCAAATCAATGCGTTTTAGAAAACAGTTTCACTGCACAAATTATCATTAAAGATATAGAGACACCAGTTGTAGAATTTAGTTATAATTCTGTTTATTGCAAAAGTGATGTTGTAGCAAGTCCAGTTAAAGTGCCAGGATTTGTAAATGGTGGAACTTTTTCAGAAAGTAATGGTCGTTTTATGAACGCTATTACAGGCGGTTTTAATGTCTCAGATTTTGGTGCAGGAACTTTCACTATAACATATAATTTGCCCGCTAGTCCTGCAAACTGTATCTTAGGTAACAGCGCAACTTTTCAAGTAACAATTAAAGATTTAATTACACCAACATTTGCACCAGTAACATTATGTCAAAATGAATTAATTTATTTGCCAAATATTTCTAATAATCCAATTGGAATTTCAGGATCGTGGAATCTAGCTGCCTTATCGACTGCAAATGCTGGATTGGTGACCAACGCAATTTTCACACCCGATTCTGGACAATGTGCAAAAATTGGTTCTGTTGCGATAATGGTTAATCCGAGCCCTGTTTTCGGAATTGTAGGAAATTGTGTTTCATCAGATTTTACATTACAAGTTGCACCCGAATTAAACAATGCAAGTTATCAATGGTTTAAAAATGGAACTTCGATTGCATTAAACAGCATAATCTCAAAAGCAATTGTTAAAGAAATTGGAGGTTATTATTGTATTGCAACCATAAATGGCTGTCCGAATAAAATAGATTTTAACGTTACTAACACAATTTGTGATATTCAAAAAGGAATTTCACCAAACAGCGATGGATTGAATGATTATTTTGATTTATCAACATTAAATGTACAAAAATTAGAAATCTATAATCGATATGGTGGCAATGTATATACTTTATCAAATTATACCAATCAATGGAATGGTAAAACTGATGATAATAAAATATTGCCCGACGGAACTTATTATTATGTTGCTTCGCTAGGCGACGGTACTACAAAAACTGGTTGGGTTTACATTAATAAAGAAATAAAATAGTTATATATAAAAATTAAAAACCAAATTCCCTAAATATGAAATTTAAATTATTGTTATTAACCTACATTTTATTTGGCTTTTCAGCTATTGGTCAAATAATTTCGACACCAACAGCATCGCCAAACCCAATTTGCGAAGGAAATATATTGGCATTAAGTGCTACTCCAACTGGAGGAACGGCTCCTTACACTTTTGCCTGGACAGGTCCTGGGGGTTTTAGTTCTAATTTGCAAAATCCAACAATACCTAATATTATTTTAGCTGGTGCTGGCGTTTATTCTGTTATTACAACAGATGCGCTTTTGGTAGTTTCTCCTTCCGAAAGTACTGCTGCAGTTGTTGTTACGCCGAAAATTATTCCAACATTTGAGACTTTAATTCTTTCATATTGTAGAAAAGTTACACCATCAGTACCAACAATTTTACCCTTATTACCCGCAATTCTCCCAGTTCAACTACCAAACACTTCAACTGAAGGTATAGATGGATCATGGTCTTTAAACCCATTGGTTAACGATAATCCTACAGCATTGCCAGTATTTGTTAATACGGATCCAGCATTTGTAGGTACAAACCCTCCTTTGTCACAAACTATAACTTATTATTTTTATCCAAATGCTACAGAATGTGGACAAAATAGGTCTGTTGTTATTGAAATTCGAAGAAATACAACACCAACTTTTGGATTTCCTTTAGTTTATTGTGTTGGCGATATTGTTCCAAATTTACCTTTGAACTCTACCAATAGTGTTGGTGGGACTTGGTCTAATGTTTTAGGTGCGCCTATAACTAAAATTAATACTAATATTACTGGCATTCAGCAAATTAATTTTACACCAAATCCTGGACTTTGTGCTTTGCAAGTTGCTATTTTTGTTAATATAAAACCAAAACTAACACCAACATTTAATTTACCGAGTTTTGTTTGTTTTAATGGTGAAGTTCCTCTTTTACCAACAAGTTCTACAAATACACCTACAGCAATAGTAGGTACTTGGAGTCCTGCAATTGTTAGTAATACAATTACGCAAACATATAATTTTACGCCAACAGTAGCCTTAGGTAATTGTTCGTTGCCTTATTCTATTACAATAAATGTAAACCCAAATATTGTTCCGACTTTCAACCAAATTGCTCCAATTTGTCAAGGAACAACGGCTCCAAATTTACCAAATCCATCTATTAACAATCCAACTATAACTGGTACTTGGTTGCCTGCAATTATAAATACTGGAACTATTGGTAATACAATTTATACTTTTACGCCTGCTGCTGGACAATGTGCTGTAACTACAACAATGACGATACAAATTACTGCGCCAAATATTGTTCCGACTTTCAACCAAATTGCTCCTATTTGTCAAGGAACAACGGCTGCAAATTTACCAAATCCATCTATTAACAATCCAACTATAACCGGAACTTGGTTGCCTGCAATTATAAATACTGGAACTATTGGTAGCACAATTTATACT
>JAYVBR010000175.1:0-3666 GCA_043750395.1 Bacteroidota bacterium
TTTCGAAAAATCAAATAATCGAAAAATATTTTTTTCTAAATAGATAAATATTTTTCTAAATAATTCGCATTTTCTTTCAAAATACTAATATAATCGTCTTGTTGATGCTCAGAAATTATTTCGTAATTGTATCTTCTAAAACTTTGAATAATATCGTTTATATCGCCAACATTAATTTTTAATGTAATTTCAATATTTGACAAATCCGAATTTGACACAAAAACACCTAATAATTTTCCGTTATTCGATTCGACGATTTGTGCAATTTGACTCATCGAATAATCGATAATTTCTTTTTTTATGATGATAATATTTCCTGATTCTGATAAAAAAGGCGTTTCCTGAAAAGTTTTTATAACTTCTTCGATTTCATAATAACCCAAATATTTATTTTCATCATTCAAAACCGGAATTAAATTGGTATGATTCTTTGAGAAAACTTCAAGAACTTCTAATAAAATTGAATTTTCTCGGGCAAAAAATCTCTCGAATGAATATTTATAATTAGATAAATTTTTATCGAATTCGAAAGTTTCTAAATCATTTTTAGAAATGCTACCTATATATATATCGTTTTCAAGCACAGGGAAATGTGAAAAATGAACTTCTTCGAAAAAATCTTGAACCTCAGAAATTGGTTCATTAATTTTTAAAGCCTTGAAATCGTTGTTGATATAATCGGAAAGTAAAGTCATTTAATATATTTGAATTTATGATGCAAAATAATCAAAATTAAACAAAAACTGATAAAGTTTAGTTTGTATTTTTGTGAACAAATTTAATATAATAATCATCAAAAATTGTTCCAATGACGAAATTAAGTGTAAACATTAATAAAATAGCAACTTTGCGCAATGCTCGTGGCGGAAATGTACCCAATTTATTGCAAGTTGCCACCGATATTCAAAAATTTGGCGCGCAAGGAATAACGATTCATCCAAGACCTGACGAGCGACACATTCGCTATCAAGACGCTCGAGATTTAAAAGTAATTGTTCATACAGAATATAACATTGAAGGCAATCCGTTAGAAAAATCTTTCATAGATTTGGTTTTGGAATGCAAGCCCACACAAGTGACTTTAGTACCAGACGCCAACGATAATTTAACGTCAAATGCAGGTTGGAATACCACAAAAAACAAAGATTTTTTAACAGAAATTGTTCAAGAATTTCAACGAAACGGAATCAGAACATCAATTTTTGTAGATCCAATTCTTGAAATGGTTGAAGGTGCAAAAATAATTGGAACCGATAGAATTGAATTGTACACCGAAGTTTTTGCACATCAATATAGTTTGGGCAATAAATTGGCAATCGAACCATTCACAAAATCAGCCATTTTAGCCAATGATTTAGGAATCGGCGTCAATGCTGGACACGATTTAAGTTTAGATAACATTCAGTTTTTCAAGCAAAATATTCCAAATTTATTAGAAGTTTCCATTGGTCACGCGTTGATTTCTGAATCACTTTATTTAGGTTTAGATAATGTTGTAAATATGTATTTGAGGAAGTTAGCCCCCTAACCCCCGAAGGGGGAACTCCAAGTTTTGTAAATAAAAATTATTAATAACTATTTTTTTAAATAAAATCGATGCAATTATATTCCAATATCTTCAACACCAACATTGGAGTTCCCCCTTCGGGGGTTAGGAGGCTCCTTATCCTCCATGGATTTCTTGGAATGTCCGACAATTGGAAAACGCTTGCAACACAATTTGCAACCGAAGATTTTGAAGTACACGCTATTGATTTGCGCAATCACGGTCGCAGTTTTCATTCTGACGATTTTGGTTATGAAATTATGGCTCAAGACATTTTAGAATATTGTCAAGCCAATAATCTCAATAAAATTGACATTATCGGTCATTCGATGGGCGGAAAAGTGGCAATGTTGTTTGCAACCACTTATCCAGAAATGGTCAATAAATTAATAATTGCAGATATAGGCCCAAAATTATATTCACAACATCATCAATCTATTTTGGCAGGATTGAATGCTGTCGATTTTTCCAAAAAACCAAGCCGAACCGAAGTTGATGAAATCGTTAAAAATTATATTCCTGATTTTGGAACCAGGCAATTTTTATTAAAAAGTTTGTATTGGCAAACGCTAGAACAATTGGCATTCAGGTTCAATCTTGCGGTTTTTAATAAAAAAATTGATGAAATTGGAAAAGCATTACCCAATAATAACATTTTTGAAAAAGAAACACTTTTTATTCGTGGTGGCAATTCGAATTATATTCTCGATGAAGATTTGAATGCTATAAAAACTCATTTTCCGATGGCTATTTTGGAAACTATTCCAAATGTTGGACATTGGTTGCACGCCGAAAATCCTAAAATGTTTTTTGAAATAACGATTGATTTCTTAAAAAATTAATATATTTACAAAAAACAAATAAAATGAAATTAATATTCAGACTTCTTATTACGACCGTTTTAGTTTTAATAATCGCTAAATATATGGACGGTGTAACGGTCGAAAACATAAAATCTTCAATAATAGTTGCTGTAGTTCTCGCAGTTTTAAACGCAATTGTAAAACCAATATTGGTGTTTTTTACTTTTCCAATAACCATATTTACTTTAGGATTGTTTCTTTTAGTTATTAACGCGATGATAATTATGATTTGCGATCATTTTGTAAACGGATTCAAGGTTAACGGTTTCTTGACAGCACTAATTTTCAGTATAATCCTTTCAATTTCGCAATCGATTATGTTTAAATTGACTAACGAAGATTCTAAAAAGTAATTGGTTTGCAATCGCAATTCTCAGTTTTTAAATTTGTAAAAATTCGTGTAATTTGTTGTCAAAAAACATTTGCAATAATTCTAAAAATTGCTTACTTTTGCACCCAATTTCAGAAAATAACACAATGGATATCAGAAGAATCGCACTAAGCCCAGTTCACGAAATCATAGAAATAAACGTTTTCAACTCAGATTACAAAGGTCAAGTTGCCAAACGAATCAACGAAAAAATGCCATTGGCAACCGTTAAAGGTTTCCGTAAAGGCGCAGTGCCAAAAGATTTAGTAGCCAAACAATATGGTGGCGAAATTAAAAAAGAAGAAGTAAAAAAAGTAGTCGATCTAGCATTAGAAAGATATTTAACTTCAGAAAGATTGAACCTTTTGGGAACACCAATCGCAATCGCAAAAGAAATTTTCAATTGGGAACAAGAAAACCTAACTTTTCAATACGAAATTGGTCTTGCTCCATTTTTCGCAGTCGATTTAGAAGCGAAAAACGAAGTTATCAAATACAAAATCGTTGCCGACGAAACTTAAATTGACGAACAAGTAACTCGAATTCAAAAGCAATTCGGAACACTTTCGCCATCAGAAACTATCGAAATCGACAGCGAAATTTCAGCAACATTCGTTAACGAAACAGCTGGGATCAATAAAAGTACACCATTCGAATTGTCAATTTTCAAAGACAAAGCAACAGCAGAATTGTTTTTAGGTAAAAAAGTTGGAGATGTTGTAACTGTAAATACTTTGGGATTATTCACAGATGATCATAAATTGCTTGATGTATTTGAAGTAAACCACGACATTGTGCACACTTTGGCAGTAGATTTGACAGTAACAATCGAAACCATAAATGCTGTTAACCAAGCAGAATTGAACCAAGAATTATTTGATAAATTA
>JAYVBR010000176.1:0-8458 GCA_043750395.1 Bacteroidota bacterium
AAGCCCTTAAAAGGGCTTTCATTTGTTGTATATTTATTCTTTTGGTTTTCCTCTTGGCGTTTTCTTGTTAGATTTAGGACCAACTTTTGACATTGCACATCTAAATCCTATGAAGTCAGTTGCCATATCTTGTGGAAAATATCTTCTTTGAGCTGGGTCTAACCAGTATGCTCTATCTCTCCAAGACCCACCTTTATAAACTCTAACTTTATCGTCTATTAATGTAGTTCTTTTTGAAGTTTTATCATATTTTCTAATCATGTTGCCTAAACTATCAACGCTTACATTATGTTCTGGCGAATTGTACATTCTTTGTTTAGAATCTATTTTTCCTTCTACATCATCTCCTGCACCAAACTTAAAGAATCTTGAAGATTGTTTGTCTCCATCTTTAAAGTTTATGTTGTCTGACTTATTAAAATTTTGTCTCAAATAAGTTTCGTTTTCATCAACTGGTATTCTAGCTATTGATCCTGGAAAGTTTCTTGCTATAATTTTACCGTTAGATAATGTATCGAATTTTTGAGTTGCTCCAGTTACGATTTCAATTTTACCGTCTGGACCAATTTTATCTTTCAAGTAAACGTTACCTCTATAATAGTTAAAGTCATTTGCTTCATCGTCTACTATTGGTCTGTAAACATCGGCAACCCATTCAGAAACGTTTCCAGCCATATCATAAAGACCAAAATCATTCGGAGGATATGCTTTTACGAATTGAGTTATATCTGCACCGTCATCTGACCAACCTGCAATTCCACCGTAATCACCTTTGCCTTGTTTAAAGTTGGCCAATTGATCACCTTTTATTTTACGTTTTCCGGTTCTAGTATAACTTCCTGACCAAGGATATTTCTTTTGACCTTTGTAAATGTTGTATTCTCTTTGTCCTACATCTGCTGCAGCAGCATATTCCCATTCAGCTTCAGTTGGAAGTCTGTATTCTGGTAAAATTAGACCAGATGTTCTGTTTAAATATAAATTTTTAGGTTCAGTTGCAGGTTTATCTTTAGACGCTTTTGCAGTTGATTTGGCTTTTTTCAAACCACCCTTACCTCCAGGAATAACTATTTTTGTATCTCCTCCAAATGTACTAGTAGGTGAAGCTAAATAGGTGTCAGTATCAAAATTTGCCTCGCCTGTAGCATCAACTAATTTAGAATCTTTTTTCAAATAACCTGCTTTTTCGATTACATTCTCGTTTACACGATTTGTTCTCCATTTAGCAAATTCTGTTGCTTGTATCCAGTTAACACCTACAACTGGATAAGCTGCATAACCAGGATGACGCAAATAATTATTTGTCATTGTTTCGTTGTAACCTAAACGGTTTCTCCAAACTAATGTATCAGGAACTGCTCCTGCATAAATATTTTTATAATTTTCTTGTTCTGGTGGGTAAACTCTTTTTACCCAATCCAAATATTCCATATACATGAAATTCGTAACTTCCGTCTCGTCCATGAAAAAAGATTGAACATGTTGTTGACTTGGAGTATTGTTCCAATCATGCATTACATCATCTTCTACTTTCCCCATTGTAAAAGTTCCACCTTCTACAGAAACAAGTCCTGGTGCAATTTCTTGCTTTTTGAATTTAGAGTTGTACTGGAAACCACCTTTTTTGTCGTTAATTTTCCATCCGGTAGCTGATGATACTCCTTTGTTTTTTGAACTTGACTGTTTACTACAACTAGTAAAACCAAATACAATTGCTAGCATTAGCAACACATTTACAGTCAAAATTTTGTTTACTCTCATAATTTGTAGGTAATTGATTTCGTGGTGCAATATAGGAATTAACCGTTAAACTGCAAAATTTTCTTAAAATAATTAAAAATATTTTTTTTGATAGTATTATTTCATAGCATAACGTTATTTTTGTAGCATTATTATATCAAATATATTTTATTTTTTACAAAAACAATATTTCATATTATAATTCGTTTAAAATATTATGAAAAAAATTATAACTACACTTTTTTTAATCATTTCATTAACAGGTTTTACTCAAAAATCAGGCAAAATCAATTTGAATTGGACGCTCGATTCTAAAATTCCTTTTGAAAGTTTTGAGTTTAAAACTCCTTTTTTTCAAACGGAAAATTTTGAATTGAAACTTAGCGAAAAACAAATTCTTTTTAATTTGATTATTCAAGATATAGGATTTGCAAATGAAAAATCTTTAAAAATTTCAAATCTAATTTATGAACCTATAAATTTGTCTCAATTAGGAGATTTAGATTTTAATTTAATTCCAGAATTAAATAATTCAGAGTTGATAAATCTAGAAGGTAGAGACAACTTTTCTTCGTTAATTAAATTGAGTCCTATTATTAAGGAGGGAACATCTTATAAAATCATCAAATCATTTGAATATAGTTTTGATCTTGAAAATCCAAGTAAAATTTCTCGAAGACCACCAGGTATAATTTTAAATTCTGTTTTAGCAGCTGGTAGCTGGTATAGATTTTACATTCAAAAATCAGGTGTTTATTTAATAAATAAAACTTTTCTGAAACAATTAGGTATTCCTATTGAAAATGTTGACCCAAGAAATATCAGAATTTATGGAAACGGTGGCAGAATGTTGCCTTTAAAAAACAGTACTTTTTACCCAGATGATTTAACCGAAAATGCGATTCAAGTTTTAGGAGAAACTGATGGTATTTTTAATGACAACGATGCTATTTTGTTTTATGGCGAAGGTGTTGATAATTGGAGTGAAGAAAATCTAACTTTTGGAAATTTATATGAAGATAAGTCTTATTATTATGTAAATTTTGATTTGGGTGCAGGAAAAAGAATTCCCGAAATGATACAATCTATTGGAAGTCCAACAACAACATTTACAACATTTGATGATGAAATTTACAAAGAGGTTGACTTAGTAAACATTGGTAAATTAGGTCGAAGATGGTATGGCGAAAGTTTTAAAATTAACAATATACAAAATTTTAATTTTAACATTCCAAATACTGTTGCTGGTTCGCAAATAAATTTAAAAGTTGCAGTTGCAGCTAAATCTTCAATTGGAACAAATTTTAAGCTTGAAGCTAATAATGTAAATGTTGGAAATTTAAGCATTTCATCTTCAGATATATTTAACTTTTTAGATTCTAGTAATTCTATTGCAGCATCTGACAACATTAGTGTTAAATTAACTTATAACAATTTAGGTGTGCCAACTTCCGAAGGTTATTTAGATTATATAAGTTTGAAATTTAAGCGAAACCTAACAGGTTACGGCAAACAATTTAGATTTCAAAATAATTTATCGGCATCAGGTTCTGGAATTGCAAATTATCAAATTTCAAATGCTGGAAATATCAAACAAATATGGAATATTACTGATATTTGGAATGTTTCTTCGATTTCTAATAACTTACCTAACATCTCATTTAATTCTAGTTTAGGAAGTTTACAAAAATTTATCAGTATCGATTATAATGATTTGTACACACCTTTAAAAGACACCAATGTTAGAATTGGAAATCAGAATTTAAAAGGTTCAATTTTTCTTGATGAATTTGGAATATTCCAAGACATTGATTATTTGATAATTACACCAGCATTTTTAAACCCACAAGCTCAAAAATTGGCTAATTTTCACAGATCTTATTCCAATTTAAGTGTTAGAGTTGTCAATCTAGAAGCTATTTACAATGAGTTTTCTTCTGGGAAACAAGATATTGCAGCCATTAGAAATTTAATTAAATATGTTTACAACAATGCAACCGATCCGAGTAAAAAAGTAAAATATATTAATTTATTTGGAGATGCAACTTATGATTTTAAAAACTACAACAATAGGACCAAAGATAACACAAATATTGTACCTATATATCATTCTATAACGAGTAATAGTGCAGGAAATTCTTCATTTGCATCGGATGATTTTTTTGGGATAATGGGTGCAAATGGAGGAAATATGAATATAACAAGTGATGACTTAGACATTGCAGTTGGCAGAATGATTGTTAGTACACCAGTTCAAGCGGAACAAATGGTTAATAAAGTTTTAGAATACCACGATAAAAAATCTGCAGGTAATTGGCGCAATAGTTACGTTTTTATTGGTGATGACCCAAGTAATCAGGCAGGATATACTGGCGACAATAGTTTGCAATATTACCAAAATAAACTTGCTGATCAAGTAACAAGCACTAAACCATTTATAAATGTAAATAAAATTCTTTTAGATGCTTATCAACAAAAAACAACTGCGGGTGGCGACCGATATCCTCAGGCAAGAATAGATTTATTTAATTATTTCGAAAAAGGAGCTTTGGTATTTAATTATTTGGGTCACGGCAGCGAAGACGGTTTGGCACAAGAAGGAATTTGGCAAAAAACAGATGGAATCAATCTTTTTAACAGATATAGATACCCACTTTTTATTACACTAACATGTGATTTTTCAAGATTTGACAACCCAACCAGAAAAACTGCTGGCGAATTTGTTTATTGGAATCCGACAGGTGGCGCAATTGCAATGGTTACAACAACCAGAACAATCGGTCAAAATATCGCCGAAACTTTTAATACTACTTTTAACAACAAGCTTTTGCCATCAGGAAATAATTATCCGACAATTGCCGAAGCATTGCGATTAGCAAAAAATGGATCAGCTGGAAATCTAACCGACGTTTTTTACATTGGAGATCCTGCACTAAAATTAGCAATCCCAAAACCAAAAGTAGTTTTGACTAAAGTAAATGATATGCCAATAACTGGTCCAATAGACGATTTAAAATCGCTGGGTTTTGTAAAAATTTCTGGTGAAATTCAAGACGAGAACAACATTCCAACTAATGATTATAACGGTTCTCTTTCAGTCAATATTTATGATAAAAACATTCCTAGAGTTACATTAAGGAATGACTTTTTTAATGCAATAGTTGACAACGGATCTGGTGGCACAACAACTGCTTCGGTAATGCCATTTGTAACACTAGGCGAAACCATTTTTAGAGGAAATGCCAGTGTAGTTAACGGAAAATTTGATTTTGGATTTGTAGTGCCACGCGATATTAGAATTCCACTTGGCAATGGTAAAATTAGTTTTTATGCCCAACAAAACAATACACTTTTAAACAATACGGGTTTCGATACAAGTATAAAAATAGGCGGAATAAACACGCTTGCGGTTGCAGACACAACCCCGCCAACAGTTCGATTGTATATGAACGATGAAACATTTGTCAATGGTGGAATTACAAATGAATCTCCAATTTTTCTTGCTTTTCTAGAAGACGAAAACGGAATAAATACTGCCTCAGGAATTGGACACGATATTATTGCTTATCTTGATGGAAAAGAAACTTTACCTTACACCTTAAACGATTATTACGAAACCGAACCTAACAATTACAAAAAAGGTAAATTAAGATACCAATTCAGAAATTTATCTTTGGGTTTGCACACTTTGACTTTCAAAGCATTTGATGTTTACAATAATCCGATAACAGCCGAATTACAGTTTATAGTTGTTGGAAACGAAACATTAACATTAACCAATGTTTTGAATTATCCAAACCCTTTTGTAAATTACACACAATTTTGGTTTACACACAATAGACCACTAGAACCATTAGAAGTGCAAGTTCAAGTGTTAACAATTACTGGCAAAGTTGTTTGGACAAAAAATGAAACAATTACAACCACTGGATTTTTATCACGAGAAATATCTTGGGACGGAAAAGACGATTTTGGCGATCGAATTGGCAAAGGTGTATATGTTTATAAATTGACCGTAAAATCAGTATTGACAGATTCCGTCACAGAAAAATACGAGAAACTTGTAATACTTTAATAAAATACTATATTTGTCATTCCAAAAAAATTAAAAAAATGTAATAAACTTAAATTTCGTGCGTTATAACTATTTAAGTTCAACTTAAAAATTAAGTTTTTATTACAAAAAATCAAAATTTCTTTATGAAAAAAATTGCATTATTAATTCCCTGTTTACTCATTTTTCAATATTCAATTTCACAAGAACGTGTAATCACCACTGGTGTTCCTTTTCTTTTAGTCGCTGCTGATGCTCGAGCTGCGGGACTTGGCGACCAAGGAGTTGCGACTTCTCCAGATGCTTATTCACAACAATGGAATCCATCTAAATATGCATTTATCAATAAAGCATCGGGGTTTCATTTAAGTTACACGCCTTATTTAACAAGTTTAGTAAACGACATATCGCTGGGACAATTTGGTTATTACAACAGAATTAACGAAAGAAGTGCTTTTGCAGCAAGTTTGCGTTATTTTGCACTTGGCGAAATAGTATTGACTGATTTAAATGGTACCATTTTAAATACAATAGCTCCAAATGAATTTGCAGTCGATGGAAGTTATACCCTAAAATTAAGCGAAAAATTTTCATTGGGAATAGGAGGTAGGTTTATAAATTCTAACTTTAAAATTCCAAGTGTCGATAATTCAACAACTGCTGCAAGAAGTTTTGCTGTCGATGTTTCAGGGTTTTTTCAAGGAGAAGAAACTGCTTATAACGATTTTAACGGTCGTTTGAGATTAGGATTTAATTTCCAGAATTTAGGACCAAAAATTAATTATGACGTCGCAAGCGTTGCTGAGAAAACTTCAAATTTTTTACCTGCCAATATGAAAATTGGGGGAGGTTATGATTTTGGTTTCGATGAGTACAGTAAATTATCAGTAAGTGTAGAAGTAGGTAAATTATTAGTGCCAACGCCACAAATACCAGTTCCGATAGATTCAGATGGAAATGGCATTATCAATCCAACCGAAATAAATGATGCTAACAATAAAGCAATTAATGACTACCGAGCAATAAACTGGAGTTCAGGTATTTTTAAGTCTTTCAATGACGCACCAGGCGGATTTAGCGAAGAATTAAGAGAATTAACCTATTCGGTTGCAACCGAATATAACTATCAAGATTCATTTGCAGTAAGACTTGGTTATTTTAATGAAGACAAAGACAAAGGTGCAAGACAGTTTTTTTCTTTAGGAGCAGGTTTTAAATATACTTCAATAAAAATAGATGTTTCCTATTTATTCAATGCTTCTAAAATCAAAAGTCCTTTAGAAAACACTTTGAGATTTTCCTTATCTATTGGTCTAGGCGATGATTACGATGATAATTAATTAAATTAAAATATAAATTTAAATCCAAATTTCAATTATTGATATTTGGATTTTTTTTCCTCATTATATGAAAGAAATAAATATAACTACTAAATTTGATGTTTTCGAAAATTTTAATGAATTGCCAAAAGACATTCAATCTTTAATGACAGATGCAATCGAAGTAAGAAAAAAAGCCTATGCACCCTATTCTCAATTTCGAGTTGGTGTTGCTATTTTATTAGACAACGGAAAAATAGTTTTAGGATCTAACCAAGAAAATGCAGCCTATCCATCAGGATTATGCGCCGAACGTGTTGCTATTTTTTATGCTGGAGCAAATTTTCCAGAGGCAAAAATTTTAAAAATAGCTATTTCAGCAACTTCTGATATTAATGTCAATACAACCCCAATTCCGCCTTGTGGCGCTTGCCGACAATCAATTGCGGAATACGAATCGAAACAAGAATCGCCAATCGAAATGTATTTTATGGGCGAAATTGGCGAAATCTACAAATCAGATTCTTTAAAAAATTTATTGCCTTTTACATTTGATAAACATTTCTTGTAAAAATCATAAAAATTAGATTTAAAATTTCTTATCTCAATCGGAATTTCCTACTTTTGCAAATCGCAAACTTGTGTGAGGTCAATTTTTTGCGTTTAAATAAATAAAATCAACAAATGAAAGAAGTTACTAAAGAAGTTTATTTAAAATGGTATGAAGATATGTTGCTTTGGAGAAAATTCGAAGACAAGCTAGCAGCTCTTTACATACAACAAAAAGTTAGAGGATTTTTGCACTTATACAACGGTCAAGAAGCAGTTTTAGCTGGTGCACTTCACGCAATGGAATTAGGAAAAGACAAAATGATTACTGCTTATAGAAACCACGTACAACCAATTGGAATGGGCGTTGATCCAAGACGAGTAATGGCAGAATTGCTTGGAAAAGTAACTGGAACATCAAAAGGAATGGGTGGTTCAATGCACATTTTCTCAAAAGAAAAAGGTTTTTTTGGAGGACACGGTATCGTTGGAGCTCAAATTCCAGTTGGCGCAGGAATGGCATTTGCAGACCAATATTTTGGTCGTGATGGTGTAACATTGACCTATTTTGGCGATGGAGCTGCTCGTCAAGGTGCTCTTCATGAAGCATTCAATATGGCAATGTTATGGAAACTGCCGGTAATATTTATTATTGAGAACAACGGATATGCTATGGGAACTTCTGTAGAACGCTCATCCAATGTGCATGATTTTTATAAGTTGGGATCGGCATACGAAATGCCTTCTTTTCAAGTGGATGGTATGCAATGTGAAATGGTTCATGAGGCTGTTGAAT
>JAYVBR010000177.1:0-3649 GCA_043750395.1 Bacteroidota bacterium
GTCACTTATGTGTATGCTCGCGATATCGAAAAAACATTAATAACAGCAACTTCAGACGATGGCAGCAGCACAACCGAATTGTATGACGACTTGGGCAGGAAAATTGTGACAGGTTCCAAAACCATAGATGGCACTTGGGCATATACCGACAAGGTTTACGACAATTTCGATAGAACAATCAAAGTGAGTGAACCTTATTTTACAGGAGCGACCAAACTTTGGAACGAAACCACGTACGACGAATACGGCAGACCAACACAAATAAAAGCAGCAACTGGCAAAACAGCCACTTATACTTACTCAGGTTACTTGACTACCAACGTCAACGATGGTACTTTGAACAAAACCAATGTCAAAAATGCACTAGACAATGTTATTTCGCTAACCGACACACCAGGTGGCACCATAACCTATAAATATTTTGCGAATGGCAACCTCAAAAAAACGATTTTTGATGGTCAAGAAACCATTATTTCGCAAGATGGTTGGGGACGAAAAAGCAAATTAATCGAACCATCGGCTGGAGAATACAACTACACCTACAACGGTTTTGGTCAGGCATTGACAGAAACTTCGTTTAACGGAACTACAACTTATACTTATAACAACATTGGCAAACTGAACACCAAATGGGTCAAAGGAAAACCAAGCCCTGACAACACTTTTAGTGGTACCAATATTTTGAGTACCTATGCTTACTATAATTTGCCAAACAAAAAAATGCTTGAAAGTATAACAGTAACTAACCCCAATGACGGCAATAGTATTTACAGTTATACTTACGACAATTACAACCGAATAAATTATACCAAAGAAGATTTCACTACCATTGCACCACGCAAATTCGAAAACACCATAGCTTATGATTTATTTGGAAGAACAGAGTTTGAAACTTCAACAGCATCTATAAATGGTTTTTCGCAAACCAAAACCTATTTTAACGAATATAAAAATGGCGAGCTTTGGAAAAAACGAGAAAACAACGCTTCGGGCAACACAGTTTGGACCTTGAACAACCGCAACGCTCGTGGGCAAATAACGAGTGCCACGTTGGGCAATAACCTTATTGCACAAACCAATACCTACCACGATTTGGGGTACACCTTGCAAACCCAACACAATAAAATTGGCACTCCCAATGTAAATATTATGACTTTGGTCAATACTTATGACTTACAACGAGGTAATATGCTAACAAGAAGCAATAGTATGTTTGCTTGGAATGAAACATTCAATTACGACAATCAAGATAGATTAACAGAGTTTACCAACAAACTAGGCGCGCAATCCACACAAGATTATGAAGATAACGGAAAAATAAAAAGCAATACATTGGGCAGTTATAAATATTCTACTGCCAAGCCATATCAAAACACAGCTATAAAACTGTCGCCCGACGGTTTGCTAGAGCCTGGCTTGATGCAAGTACAAACTATAAAATATACAGCGTTCAAAGCACCAATAAGCATTGAGCAAGGCACACAAAGAGCCTATTTTGGGTACAATTTTGCACAAGACCGCAGCGTGATGTATTTTGGTAACAGCAATACCAACAAGTTGTTGCAACCAAAACGCCGTTTTTATAGTGCCGATGGTACTATGGAAATAACAATGACACTTGCAACAGCAACATTACCTGCAAGTTACGAATTTACGACTTATATTGGTGGCGATGCATACACCGCACCAGCACTTGACAGACAAGTTAACAATGCAAGTTCGAGTCTATTTTATTTGCACCGTGACCATTTAGGTAGTATCTTAGCCATAACAAATAGTTTAGGAGATGTTGTAGAAAAACGTTTGTTCGATGCTTGGGGCGACATTGCCAAAGTGCAAAACGGTTCTGGCTTTGCCTTAACCAAATTAACGTTTTTAGAAAGAGGTTACACAGGTCACGAGCATTTGCAACAATTTAGGTTGATTAATATGAATGGGCGTTTTTACGACCCCCGATTGCACCGTTTCTTGCAACCTGATAATAACTTGCAAGAGCCTTACAACACACAGAACTATAACAGGTATGGGTATGTTTTGAATAATCCTTTGAAGTACACGGATCCTAGTGGGGAAGAAAGTGATAGCTTATTTGGAAGTTTATGGGAAGGCATAGCTTGGGTAGGAAGCACAATAGCTGTTTCTGCTAAAAGTGTTTGGAATGAATCATGGTTTCAACAAGCCAGAAGTGACGCCAGTAATTGGTTTGGAAGAAACGGACAGTCTTTAAATAATTGGGCAGACAAAAACCTTCGTTCCATTGGAAATAGTTGGGATAATAGACCGAATAATACATTTGATACAACCAATAGAGCTTTAAATTCTAGTGGAAAATTTTATGGAGGTGATGGTAGTGGTAGCTTTATAGATAAATTATATTTATTTGGAAATGAAGTTAATCAATTTAACCCAGTCGCAAATGTTTGGAATGGTATTCAAGGTTATGCAACTGGTTATGACAGTATGGGTAATCTGATTAGCAATCAAGAATCAACTTTAAGTTTGGCAATGGCATTGCCAATATCGAAGTTTGCAAAAGGAGCAAGTATATTTGAGGTTTATTTATTAAGAGATATACAAACTAACAAAATTGTTTATGTTGGAAGAACAATGCAAGGTATGTTGAAGAGATTTGATCAACATTTGCTTGATATAGGGAAAAAGGATTGGATTGGAAAAGTATTACCAGAAGTTTACGAAAGTGGACTTACTAAATTTGAAGCAAAATTTTATGAACAATCTCAAATATTAAAGTATGGATTGAAAAATTTGTACAACAAAATCAATGCAGTTTCTGAAAAATTTTATCTTAAATACGGAATAAAAAAACCTTAAATTATGAAATTAAAAAGACTAACTTCTGGAAATATTTTTAAAATAATACATGAATCAGAAGTACGATATTTCCAATATTTTTATACTGATCAAAATTATCTGGGTGGCGACTTAATTTGGGTATTAAATTTAAAAAAAGAAACTAATGATTTATCAAAAATCATAGAATCAGGTTATGATTTTTGTTTTTATACAACAGTTAGTGTTGGAGTTAAAATGAAAAAATGGGAACTTTTAGGGAATATACAAATCCCTTTAAAAATGAATTTTTATCCTGAATTTTTATGGATTAGTGGCGAAACAAAAGATTGGTATTTACTAAAGTATGATAAAAAAACAAAACTTGGTGCAGTAGTTAATGATGAATTTACAAAAATACCTTTTGCCCCATTTACTTTCCCATTAGATGCGGTAAATGTAATGATTATGGGTAAAAATCATTATTTGAAACAATGGTCTTATTCAAAATATCTGCAGTTTCATTAGAAAAACCCGATCGCGCAGATATGTTTTTAGAATTCTAAATTTTTTGTTTTCGCATGGATGGCGCATTCTATGACAAAAAACAACAAAAAAGTGTTAAATTTTTATTTTAAAAATGAACACAAAAATAGTACAACAAAGTAAAAAATGGCTATCTTTACTTTGCAAAAAAGGATAACTTTTACTGCTTGGACTATTCTAGTTCGGGCAGTTTTTTTTTGATGAATGGTGCAAAAAGGATTACTAAATGTACCTAGATATAGGTTTATTCTTTTTGGTAAAGCTACCTAATTGCAGGTTTTTATTTTCGTTTTTATTTGAGAAAACATTGTAC
>JAYVBR010000178.1:0-3632 GCA_043750395.1 Bacteroidota bacterium
CACAAAACTTTTAATACTTCAAATAGAAAAATCAGGCACTAAGCACGTCATTTTTACTGGATCAACAATACTAATGCAAATGATTGGTAAGATTCCCAAAGAAAGTTTCCCGTTTATAACAACAATAATAAAAGACTCCGAACACTTGGAGTTTACTTAAAAATTGCCAGAGCTAAAGTAAAGCGAAAGTCTAACTATTGCTACCGTGGTTGGTTTTAAGGAGTTAAATTCGCTCAACAAAAAACAAACAAAATGAAAAATTTAAAAGGCAAAAAAGTAATAATCGCAAACTTTCTAACAAGCGACCCAATCAATAAACAAGGGCAAATTGGAATAGTAACTGATGTTAAAATAATCGACATTGATAGTTTTGATGTAACAGTTAAATTTGAAGATGGTGTAATTGGAGTTTATGAAAACTTTTGTTACGATGTAGTCGAATAATGTTTAAATACTGTAAAAAATGCTTAATAATGCGTTTATTCAAAAATGGTAAATGCACAATTTGTAAAAGGTAACCGCTCCAAGTGAGCAGTTTTTTTATATATCTTTGCGAACTTTAAACTTTTATCAGATATGAGATTCGTAAAACAACTAACAAAATACACTTTATTAATTCTGTCATCTTTATTTGCGGTTTTTTCTGTTTTTGGTTTTTTCATTGATAATACAAGTTCTAAATGGTATGGCATCATTTTGCTTTTATTGTTTTGTTTGCCAATGTTTTATTTTGGATTCAAAATAAAAATTGAGCCAAAATTACCAAAAGTTATAAAACATAAACCAACCAAAGAGATTAAGCCAGTACCTTTGAAAATAATTAAGCCAATTAAAGAAACTATACCCGAAATTATTTTGTCAACAGAGGAAAAAGAATTTAATGAAAGAGTAATTAATTTTCGAATTACTTCTCAAATGCTTCAAGGTAAAATTTATCAAACATTAGAGACTATTGATATAATGGAAACTACTAAAAATTTAGACACACTAATAAGTAGATTTGATTTTTTGATTACAATATATGATGATCTTAAAATTGGTTCTGTACATCTAAATTACAAACGTGATTTTCAAAATTCATTGGATAAATATAAACAAATGTATTATGATAAAACCCCAACACAAAATCAATTAAATTCTATAGTTAATCCATTGAAGTTTGATTTAATTACGTTTTATTATATTTCAGTTTATCAATGTTTTGTTCGTAGTTATGAATTTCAAAACCAAGTAATAGAAACACTTAAAACAGAAAAAGGAAAGCAAGGTAGATTTATAAAACTTCTTGAAAATCTTTATTTGGCAAAAAACATTGTAGAGCCTGAAATTGAGATTAATGAAAATGCAAAATTGATTTATGATAAACTTTTAGAAGTTGAATTAGTATTAAAAGCAAAAATTATTTAAAGTTTTATTTCCAATAAAAACCAAAAACCACGTCCGAAAGCGTGGTTTTTTTATACAGTAAAAATCGACTTGCACGATGTTTTTTTATGGTTTAATTTTGGCACTATGGGAAATCGAAGAACTCAAGGCATACAGCGTAACAAACTCCTTCGTTACCGAGCCATAGAAGAAACTTACTTGAAACACAAAACAGACGATATCCCGTTTACAGTCGTGTGGCGAAAATATGTCTATCCCGTTCACTTCATTAGTATTGGTACTTTGTACAATGTTATCAATACACCCATCAAAAAAGAACTTCAAAAAATAGAGGATCAACTTTCATTATTCGATTAAATATTTGTTGCTTCAAAGTCAAAACTAATTTCATATTGTTGCACTCCATCGTCTCGTTGGATTCGCATTAAATTTTTGCGATACATTTTACTACAGTTTGTTTCGGGATTGAAACCGTGTAACTTTTCGTGAATTTTTTGTACCAAATCCCAAATAAACCACGCTTGGTCTTTTTGAGTTTGTGGCGATTGCATGCTGGTATTGGTCAACTTCAAAGTTGCCAATGTTATTTTTGCAGAAATTTTGCCAATTTGTCTATTATTGGGTTCTTTGATTCTATCGATGCCTTGATTGGAATAATTGACATTATTTATATCAATCAAACAACACGGCCATTTGACGGGCGGTTGGTAAAGGTTGAGTTGTCCCCAGTCTTCATCAATGTATTTTAGTTCTGGAACTTCCGAAAGTTTGGTTTGAATATTCTGTAAAATCGTTTTCATTTCTTAAATTTTGCTTTAAAATCTTCAATTAGTTTTTTTGCGTTTCTGGTTGCAATAACCTCGAGTTCCAACCGCAATTGCGGGTGGTCTCCTATGAATTGTCTTTGTGGCATTTTGATGTTTACATTTCTTGAAAATGCTTTTACCTTTTGGACTTTACCTTTTACGGTTCGATTGTGAGCTCTTACACTTTGTGTAGTTTTAATTGTGCCACCTTCGTTATGAATTTTAGCGTACGGAACGTCTAACTTCCACGAAATAGTATTACCATTTCGTACAGGGTTGTTTAAACTCCTGCGTAAACGACCACTTCCTTTACCAATTAATATTCCACGCCCTGGATCGGAATTATTTTTTCGATGTTGCCACTTTTTACCAAAAAAACCCTGTTGTTCAAAATTCCTATCGAATAACTCGGTCGCTTTTATCTTAAATTCTTTGACAGTTCTATCCGTAAATTGCTTAAAATTCATTATTTCGATAAATTATTAATAACTGTTTTCGCTCCAACTACCTTACTGTAAGGATGCTGTGGTGGGAATATAACTTTGTCTTTCCCTGGATTAAATCTAAAAATTTCGAGTTTGTTTTTACCGTCTTTACCTATTTGAGTAGTTGCCGTTTCGCCATTGGCAATTGCTTTTTTACTATCACTTACTTTGTAATCTTCTAGCAAAACTTCAACTGCAGTACAACGACAACGCCAACCATTTGGAGGCATAAAACTACCCCAAAACGAGTCCGATTTGGGTAATGTTGTATCTCGCAATTTATCGTGGCTATCCCGAACACGACCGTCTCCTGCAGTACGATACTGCAAATTGTAATCATCACTAAACCCCGACCACTTATTTGCCATTTGAGACGATGCTACTGCAAACTGATATTCGGCTTCTAAATATTGTCGGTTGTAAGTTTTATTGATTTTTAAAAAGTCCTTTGTAAATTGTGCCAAAGGTTTTATTTTTTTATCGGTATCTAGTAACAACCTCGAAGCTTCCAAAAGTTGGGCGTGGGTTTTGAGTCCAGAAAACAAAAAAACATCATTTTGCAAGTTTTTTAACAACGCACCATCAACTACATTATCGACAATCGTTTTATCAAAAATAGCATTGGTTTGATTAATCAAATCTTGATATTCTTTTGTGTCGCCTAAATCATTTGGACTGTAACCTTTGTTATTGTACAGTTTTTTAAACGCTTTTTCAGCAGTCTTTAAAAGGTTTTTAAACAAACTCGAATTCGATAAATTAAGCGTTTGTTTTTGGGTTTGACAATCCTCGCAACTGCAATCATACACAAACGAAAGTCTTTGATGTAACGCCCCGAAATAACTTTCAGGGCTTAAACGAAAAAATCCGCATCAAAGTTTTGTTTTATTGGGGTTGTAGGATTCGTTGTTTGTCTTAATCCATTTAGTTTAAAACCAAAAGTTTTGTTTGCCCA
>JAYVBR010000179.1:0-8402 GCA_043750395.1 Bacteroidota bacterium
GTAATGTATAATTTCTCTATTGCTGCAGAAGATTCTTGTGCTCGTGAACGAGATACGTATTTGGTTTCTTTCATTTTTAATGTTTAACCTGCAAATATAGGGTTTTTATTTTTTAGTTAGACAAAATAAGATTAATTGCTGGTTCAGAAATAATTAATTTTTCGCCAAGTTGGCTGGTTTCTTTATTCCATTTTCCGCCATAAAAAATAAATGTAAATGGTTTTTCTAATCTGTAAACCATCAATAATGGCGCATAACTTATTTGAATTTTTGATTCTTTTGTAACCGAATTTAAAAGTTTTTTCTCAATTTTATTTTTATCAATTAAAAGTTTTTCAAAACCAACAAAAACCCCTTCTTTTGGCATAACTAAATTGAAATTTTCTAGGTTATAAGTGTTTTTTATTGTGCCTTTTTTTAATGTAACAATATAATCTGTGTTTAATAATTCTTCTCCAGGAAAACCGTTCGTATCCAATTTATAAAAATGAAGTTTAATTGTTGCATTTTCTATTTTGCTATCTGTAAAAATTGAAATTCTATTGATGAATTTTGTTTTTTTATATTTTGGCAAATAAGGAAAATATTTAATATCGATTCTTGATTGGTTGTCAAATGCTTGTAAAACTTTGTCTGATATTTTGCCGATTTCAATTTCTTTGGTACCGAATTTTTTTATAACAACAACCTCATCTAATTGAATTTCAGATGCTTTTAAAATCACTTGCAAGTTTTCGGTAGCTTTAATTACTTTTTTGTCAAATCCCAATGCCGAAAAAATCAGGTTTTTGTTTTTATCTGATTCGTGAATTAAAAATTCGCCATTTTCTTCAGAAGTTGTTCCAATGTTTTCATTCTGAACGGCAATATTCACAAAAGGAATTGGTTGGTTTTTTTCATCGACAACTTTTCCTTTTATTTGTGAAAATGAAAATAAATTTGCTAATAAAAATAAGGCTAAAATTATTCTATTTAACATTTTGATGTTTTTTACTAAAAAGTTTTTCAATAGCTTTTAAGTCTTCTTTTTCTTTAAAAATTGCATCAAAATCTAATAAATTGTCCGTTAAATGTGCTAATTTCAATAACGATTCTAACGAAATTTGTCCTGTTTGTTCAAAACGTTTTAAACTTCCAAGCGAAACGCCACTTCTTTCGGCAATTTCTGATTGTGATTGTTTTTTGTTTTTTCTGATTTTCTTGAATCGAAATGCCAATTCTAAAATGGTTTGAGACGGAACTTTATTTATAGAATAATTTATCATAATTAGCTAATATATGAACCAAATATACGAAAAATATTTATAATAGCTAAAGTGTTAGCTGTTAAAAAAACTTATAAATTAAATTTTTCAACCACAAATTTCACAAATTATCACAAATTTTAATTATAAAAAAATCCTATTTCAAATAAAAAATTGAAATAGGATTAATAATTTATGAAAATAATTTAATTCTTTAACTTACTTTCTAAAACAGCAATTAATTTGTTCTTTTCTTCGATTGTGTTTTTCAATTCTGCAATGCGCTCTTTCATCTGGATAATCAATTCCTGCGAGTCGTTGTTGTGAACAATGCCATTTATTGTGCTGCTGTCTATTGAATTGTTGTTTTGAACAATTTTACTATCATTTAATAGTTCAAGAAGATCTATTTTATATTCTTGAGCTATTTTTTTAAGCGTTTCAATAGAAATTGATGATTTATCGCTTTCCATATTCGAATAAGTTTTTTGTGAAACATCCAAAACTTCTGCTAAATATTATTGTGAGTAACCGTTTTGTATACGTAATTTTCTTAATTTAATACCAATATTTATGCCATTAAGTTCGTTTTTCATATTTGTTATGGCTTTTGTTAATGCAATATTACAACTTTTTTATTGTTTAGTAAATTTATACTAAAATTATGTAAGAATTTACTAAAACTATTAAATTCTTACTAACAAAAACACAAAACCCATTGCATCTTTGCCATAACAAAAAATATCTCGAGAAAAAAATATGTTACAAAAAAATTATTTTTAATCAATTAAATTATTATTTTATGAAAAATTTATTATTTGGCTTAATTGCCACGGTTATGTTTGGGGTTATTGGGTTTGCAAAAAATCAGGTTAGTAATGTTGAACCGCCATCGACTTTTATTCGTGCTTGTGTTACTTTATCTTGTTGTGGTGTAGGGATATTTGGTGTGGAAATATATAGTACGACACATTGTTGGAGTTTCAATAGATCAAATATTGTTATAACTTTTGATCAACCAATAAAAACTAAAGAAGTTAGTGTTGCGTATGACACAATCTTGTCAGGTTCGCTGTCGGACAAAAGCGAATACGTTATAATACCCGCAGGTAGGTATAATGTTGTAAATAACAGTATATCTTTTGTCCCTGTATTACTAGCTAGTAGACCGTGGTGCATAACATATTCATACAGCGGAGATGTTTTAGGAAATCCTCATTCAGGCTCAACAACATCTTGCTACGATTGGATTTGGAATAAAAACAACAGTTTAGGCTTAGGAAATGTTACAATTACACCAACATTATCGGCTGAATTAAAAGAAGCTCTATCAAAAGCTGGTACATTGGATTACAATATAACTAAAGATTATATTCAAAAAGATGCAAATGTAAATTACACAGTAAAAGCTGGTGTATATAAATTAAATGCAGATGGAAAAATTTACATAAATAATGTAAAAATTAGATAACAAGTTTGGGTTAAATTCGATTAGTTATTTAACCCAATTTAAAAATGTTTTTGACAAATACAATCCAAAATTATGAGCAAATTCTTCAGTTTTCTTTTAGGTTTAGTAATTGGTTTACTTTCAATAATTCCTATTTTTATAATTATGAATTTTTAATTTATCAACAGTATCATGAATAGATCATTCTTTAAATACGGTATTTACTCTGGCATTACCTTATCAATAATTTTTTCAATAGTATTTTACCAAATGTTTTTTTCTTTGCCGGATGTAAATATGAATAAATTAAATCTGATTGATTTAAATGGCAATAAAATTGATAAAAACATTTTATTTGAAAAGCCTTTAGTAATAAATTATTGGGCAACTTGGTGTGCACCCTGTGTTAAAGAATTGCCAGAATTTGTTGAGATTAGTAAAAAATACAAAAATCAAGTTCGATTTGTATTTATTAGTGATGAAAAATTATCTGTTGTTCAAAAATTTTGTCATAGAAAAAAACTTGATTTGGAATTCATTAACACTACAGATAACCTTAATATAATTGGATTAAATGTAAGACTTTCTACTTTTTTTTTACAAAAAAAATGGTGTTTTAGAAAAGTCTCTTGTTGGTGGTCTCGAAAAAGTTGATATAGAAGAACAAATTAAATCTATCCTCGAAAAATAAGTTTGATAAAGAATGTTTGAAATAATTTTTCTAATAATTCTGTAAATTAATACAATTCACAATGACTTTCCTAAAACCAATTCTTGCAATACTAATAATGTTGTCCAGCACAACCTTTGCCCAAACCGATTTAGAAAATGCTTTAAAAGTTGGTCAAGTTGTGTTAAATGGTTTTTCGATTTTTAAATTATCGGGTGCAGATAAAAAATCAGACAGTAAAACAATTTCGAGTGTTTGTATAAAAAACCGTTTGACCGAAAAAATATCATTCATTATTACAGGTAAAGACGCTGAAGGCGTTGCAGTTGTTAAAGAAATGGTTATACAGAATGATGGCAAAGAATGTGTTTTTAATATCTTAAAAGGCATTTATACCTACGAAATTTTACTTGCCAATAAAGAACAATACAAAAAAGGCGAGTACAATTTTGACGATGATGTTGTAATTGTCGTAAAGAAAGAGAATTAATGCAAAAAAGCTGCCAAAAATTTGACAGCTTTTTTATTTATAACATATACTAAAGCTCACAAATTGTCTGCACAAATAGAAATTCTTGTAGATAAATCTTTTAAAGCCTTGCGAAGTTGCTCTTTTTCTTGAACAGAAAAATCGGTAGGTTTTCCGTTGCCATCAATTCCATCAAGTTTATGATAAAGCCAAGAGCGAGATTTATCGAAATATCGCGTTGAAATTTTTGCGATTGAAATGTCTAATATTATGTCCGACATTTTTTGTTTTACAGATACATTTCTTTTTTCATTGATAATTAATTCCATAATTATTAAAATTTAAATTGAAAAAATTTATTCCTATTCTTTTTTGATTAATTTCTATCTAACATTTTTTGAACTTGTTTTTCGATTAACCATTCAATGTCGTTTTGTCCGTTTGGAAAAGCTTTGTGAAATAACCTCAATAGTCGAATTAATTCTTTTTCGTCATTTGTAAGTGGTGTTAGTTTTTCTTTTTTTACCATTTTTACATCGCTGTTAATTTCTATTACAAATATAATACACATTTGCGTATTAAAATAATTTTATTTTGTTATTTCGAACAACTCAACAATCTTCCTATTATTAGAAAGTCTCGGAACTTTGTTTTGTCCGCCCAATTTACCAATCGATTTCATATAATCTTGAAAACCGTTTTTTGCCACTTTCGTGATGACCAAATTTTGTAAAACTTTGCCAACAATCAAGTCGTCATAATAGATGTTTTGTTTTCGCATTTCGTTATTAATCGATAATGCAAATTCTTGAATGTCAATTGGTTCTTTTTCGAATTCTATAAACCATTCGTGGTATGGCAAACCAGTTTTTGGCGTAATTTGTGGTGCAACCGTAAACTCGTTTATCGCAATATTGGTGTTTTGCATTGCTTCTTTTATTGCGCATTCGACTTCTTTGCCAATAACGTGTTCGCCAAAAGCCGAAATATAATGCTTGATGCGCCCAGAAACGATAACGCGATAAGGTTTTAATGATGTAAACTGGACCGTATCGCCAATATTATAAGCCCAAAGTCCAGCATTTGTAGAAATTATTAAAACATAATTCACATTTAATTCAACTTCGCCGATTGTATATCGTTTTGGATTATCAGCGAAAAATTCTTCAGATTTAATGAATTCATAAAAAATTCCTGAATTCAAAAGCAATAACATTCCTTTTTCTGATTGTTTATCTTGAAATGCAAAAAATCCTTCTGAAGCAGGAAAAAGCTCAATAGAATCTACTTTTCTGCCAATAATATTTTCGAATTTGGCTCGGTAAGGTTCGAAATTTACGCCGCCATAAATAAACAAATTGAAATTCGGAAACAAATCGCCAACTGGCACTTTAGCTTTGGATTGTAATTTCTCGAAATACATTTGCACCCAACTTGGAATACCCGAAATCACGGTCATATTTTGGTCAAAAGTTTCTTCGACAACAGCGTTTACTTTGGTTTCCCAATCTTCAATGCAATTGGTTTCCCAACTTGGCATTCGATTTTTTTGTAAATATTTCGGAATAAAATGCGCCACGATTCCTGATAATCGACCAATTTTGATGCCGTTTTTTTCTTCAAGAATTGGACTTCCTTGCAAGAAAATCATTTTTCCGTCAACAAAAGCCGATTTTTTGGTTTCGTGAATGTATAATAAAATCGCACTTCGTGCAGCTTCGATGTGCGTTGGCATCGATGCTACAGTTAGCGGAATATATTTAGCTCCAGAGGTCGTTCCAGAGGTTTTTGCGAAATAAATTGGTTTTCCTTTCCAAAGAATATCTTTTTCGCCTGCTACAACTCGATCAACATAAGGTCGTAATGCTTCGTAATCGCGAATTGGAACTCGTTTTTGAAAATCTTGAAAACTAGAAATTTCTGAAAACGAATGGTCTTTTCCAAACTGAGTCGCATTCGCTTGACGAATTAAATTATCGAAAACTTTTTGTTGGGTTGCTATTGGATTGTTCGCCCATTTTTGAGTTTGGTTATAAACCTTTTTGGCGTAAATCTTGGAGAGAAAAGTTTTTAATGACATTTTTAAATATTAGATGTTAAATTTCTGATATTAAATATTTAGTAGCTATTCGGTAGGAAAAATATTTGACACGAATTTCACAAATTTACACGAATTAAAAATGAATAAATATTTTGAAATAATTTGTGGAAATTTACGGAATTCGTGTCAGTAATTAATTAGTCTTATAGTTCTTTTAATTAATGTTTTTGCTCCTCCCCTTCGGGGAGGCTGGGAGGGGCTTCTTTTTTTCTTCGTCAGAAACTAAATTTCTCAACTCTTCGTCTGCATCATTTTTTTGAACCTCATCAATATTTGGCGTTTCGGCAGACTTTGACAAAATAGAATCTTTATTGATTTTTGCATATTCGACTTGACCGTTCAAAACTTTTTGAACAGCTTGCAAATAGGCTTCGTTTTTCTTTAAAGCATTTGATAATGAATCAGATTTTATGGCTAAATCAATGGCGTTTTGGCGCAAACCTGACGATGCATAACCAGGAATATATTCGCGAAGTGGCGTAAATGCTATCAAAAAAGTAGTTAATGTAATAATGATTATTGCGCCTAAGGTTGCAACCACAAAAACATTCATTAATGTTAGTGGCAACGAAAAAATTTCTTCGAAAGTGTCTTCATTTAAAATAATGAGGCGGCTTTTAGCGTATAATTTCTTCTTTAATTTTTGATGTTTGAGGCGTTTTAACGACATTTTTAAAATTTGAGATACAAATATATAAATTTATAACAGTTTTATGAATGATATATTTAATTGTTATTATATTTGCAATATCAAATTTATATAAAAATGACAGCAATTACTATATTTTTAGGCGCCTTTGGACCAACAGAATACATACTTATTATAGCAGTAGTTTTGCTTTTGTTCGGTGGTAAAAAAATTCCAGAATTAATGAAAGGTCTTGGAAGCGGAATGAACGAATTCAAAAAAGCTTCGAAAGGCGAAAATGCAGTCGATGAGAAAAAAGAAGATGAAGTAAAGTAATTTTTAATTCTTTTTGAAAAACCTAAAAACCCAAATTCTAAATTAAGAATTTGGGTTTTTGGGTTTTTTAATTACTTTTGTAGAAATTTGACAAAAAAATTATATCAAAAGAAATTACTTATCCCTGTTGGCTTGTTTTGCAATTGTAATATCAAATGCACAATTAAAAGAAAAAGGAGTTGTTGAAATTACTCCAAAAATTGGTTATTCTAGTTTTGCAGAAATTACAAATAATACTGGTAATAATTGATCTCAAAATACAACTGGTACTACTGGAAGTATAACTGGTTTTTCTTCTGGAGCTACGATTGATTATTATTTCAATAATCGTTGGAGTTTAAGATCGGGGCTTTTATTTGAAAAAATGGGTGCAACTTCTGTTCTTTTAAATTCCACATATCAGGATAAATTAAACTATATCAGTATTCCTATTAATGCGAATTGGCATTTTGGAAGTACGAGAAAATGGAATTTAAATTTCGGTTTAAGCCCATCATTTTTAACAAGTTCGGAATTTACAAAAAACAATATAATAGATAAAAACGTTCCAAATAATGTTGTAAACTCATTTCAAATAGGTATTAGTGCTGGAATTGGTTACAAAATAGAAATTAATGAAAAATTTGGAATAATTATTGAAAATCAAGGTTTTTCAGGTTTTACAAATATTTTTAACTACAATAATTTAAATGCTAAAAATAGTGGGAGTTCTTTAAATTTAGGAGCAGTTATTCAGCTTTAATTTAAGTTATTCTTTTAAAAATTTCCAAATTCCAATGTTATCGTCGGAGTTTGGAATTTTTTTTTTATTTTCTAACTGCAACCTTTTGACTTTTTATGTTCTTATAATAAAATGAAGTACATTAACCCAAATATTTATTATTATGAAAAAGATTTTTATTGCCCTATTTTTATTTATTGGTTTACTACAAGTTTCTTGCAGTCCAGAAACTGTTTCCAATTCTCCAACCACTAACCCAGTCGATGTTTATGTTGCTGGATCTAAAGATGGACAAGCTTGTTATTGGAAAAATGGACAGGTTGTGATGTTGGATTCAAACAATTTACCATCAACAATAGCCAAAAAAATTATTGTTTCTAACGGAAATGTTTATGTATTAGGAAATGGCGAAAGTATAAATAAATCATATTCGCTATTTTGGAAAAATGGTGTTCTTACAAACTTAAGTGTTTCTTTCAGTATTGGTGTTTCAATTGTTGAGTCAATAACTGATATGGAAGTAATCGATAATGATGTTTATTTTGTAGGTTATAAAACTTCTTCAGGAACTGTATATATTAAACAACTTACTTACTGGAAAAACAATATTCCAACTACTATTAAAAATTATTTGGGAGGTTTTAATAATAACCCTAAAATTAAAGTAGTTAACAATGATGTTTATATAACAGCAGCAAGTGAAATCTCAAGTAATCCCTTCTATAGAATAGATGGGTTTTACAAAAATGGAGTATTTAATCAAATACAAAATTCCAATATAAA
>JAYVBR010000180.1:0-8383 GCA_043750395.1 Bacteroidota bacterium
TGTGTTGCTGTGTGATTTCTTGACGATAAATCACGCAAATCGGTATTTACTTTGGCTGAAAAACTAGCGTTTACATTTTCTGGCAAACGTTTTGCAAAATGCAAAATCAGGTTATTTTCTTTTTTTGTATCGATAATTTCAATAACTTCATTTGCGGAAGCGAGGCTACCTTTATCTCCAACTTGTCCGCCACCTTCTGGATAAAACGGCGTGTTGTCAAGAACAATTTGATATAAAATTCCGTCTTTTTTTGAATCTATTTTTCGAATTCTTGAAATCTTAGACACTGTTGAACTTTGGTCATAACCAACAAAAGTTTCCACATTTCCAGGAATCAAAACTGACCAATCTTCGGTAGAAACTTCAGAGGCTGCGCGTGAACGGTTCTTTTGTTCCAACATGGATTTATTAAATTCAGATTCGTTAAACGACATTCCTTTTTCCTTCAAAATCAAAGCCGTTAAATCTTTTGGGAAACCAAAAGTATCATATAATTCGAATGCTTTTTCACCCGAAACTTCATTGCCTGATGTTTTTGCTATGACTGAATCTAACAATTGCAATCCTAGATCTAAAGTTCTCAAAAACGATGCTTCTTCTTCACGAATTACATTGGTAACTAATTGTTGTTGCGATTTTATTTCTGGAAAAAATTCTCCCATTTGATGCGCCAAAACTTCTACCAATTTATTGATAAATGGCTCTTTGGTATCTAAAAATGTAAAACCGTAACGAATTGCGCGACGCAAAATCCTACGAATTACATAGCCAGCGCCAGTGTTTGAGGGCAATTGTCCGTCAGCAATAGCGAAAGCCACGGCACGAACGTGATCTACAATAACACGAATGGCAATGTTGGTTTTGTTTTGATCTTCACTAATATTTTTAATGGCATCAGAGGTGTATTTAAAACCTGTAATTTGTTCTACTTTAGTAATCAACGGCCTGAAAACATCAGTATCATAATTAGAAGTTACGTTTTGCAATGCCATACACAAACGTTCGAAACCCATCCCAGTATCAACGTGTTGCGCTGGTAATTTTTCTAATGATCCATCGGCTTTACGGTTGAATTCCATAAAAACATTGTTCCAAATTTCAACAACTTGCGGATGATCGTTATTGACCAAACTTTTGCCTGAAACTAATGCTTTTTCTTCGTTAGAACGAATGTCAACGTGAATTTCAGAACACGGCCCACAAGGTCCTTGGTCGCCCATTTCCCAAAAATTGTCTTTTTTGTTGCCGAGAATAATTCGGTCTTCGTCGATTAAAGTTTTCCAAATATCCCACGCTTCTTGGTCAAATGGAACATTGTCTTCTTTGCTTCCTTCAAAAACAGAAACATATAAATTTTCTTTTGGAATTTTATAAACTTCAGTCAACAATTCCCAAGCCCAATTGATAGCATCTTTCTTGAAATAATCTCCAAATGACCAATTACCAAGCATTTCAAACATTGTATGATGGTAAGTATCAAAACCTACATCTTCTAAATCGTTGTGTTTTCCTGAAACACGCAAACATTTTTGAGTATCAGCAATTCTTTTCGATTTTGGTGTTCCGTTTCCAAGAAAAAATTCTTTGAATTGTGCCATTCCTGAGTTGTTGAACATCAAGGTTGGATCGTCTTTCAAGACAATTGGTGCACTTGGAACGATTAAATGTCCTTTGGATTCGAAAAATTCTAGAAATTGTTTTCGGATTTGGGTTGAAGTCATTTTATATTAATGAGATAATTGGTGTAATTATATAACTGTTGCAAAGTTAAAAAAATATGCTTTAAAAATAAGTGTTTACTGCAAATTCGAATTGGTTTATGAATATTTTTTTGAAAGCCGAAATATTATTTAATTCATAAAAAATCAACATTGCTTTTTTGTAATGAATTGAATCTACTGTTCTGAATGATATAGGGCAAAAATTATTTTGAATCAAAATTGCATTACTAACGATTCTGGCTGTTCTCTTGTTTCCATCTGCAAATGGTTGGATATAAGAAATTAAAACTAAAACTAATAACGCTTTTTGAAAAACATTACTTGTTTCGTTAATTAATAAACACATTTTTTCCAAAGCTTCACGAATTTCATATTCGTTATCTAAAGGTTTATAATTAGTACCTGAAATTCCGACTCTTCTGCGGCGAATATTTCGATCAATCTCTAGTTCTTTTGTTAAAAAACTATGAATGTTTTCTATTTTAGAAATTGATATTGGGTTAATGAAATCCGGGTTTTCAATAATAAAATCCAATGTTTCCTTATGATTTAATAACATTACAGCTTCGTCTTTTGTTTTGCCACTTGCTGTTTCTTTATCTTTTAATAATCTTTCAGTCTCAAGTAAAGAATAAGTATTTCCTTCAATTTGCGATGATTTCCAGCTTAAATCAATTGCTAATCTTTCTAATTCTTTGTCGTATTCATTTTTGCTTAAACTAGAAATATTTGTTAAATAATTTTGTTGCAATTTATCTAAAAATTCAAATTCATTTTTTGTAAAAACATCATTTAAGAGTAGTTTTTTCTCGAATAATTCAAAATTAAAATTTGGGTTAATATTTCTTTCATCGATTTCTTTTTTGAAATATTCATCTAAATTAATTTCATAATTAATCCCATAAATTTGACTTAATCTATAAGTTGTACCTTTACCTTTTTTATCAGATAAAATTAAATTTTGTGAAATTAATTTTTGTAGAATTCGTTTTACCGTTGCGTAACTTATTGTTTCAGAAAAATTTGAAAAAATTTCTAAAGAAGTCAAATTCGAATTTAATTTAACAAATTCTAAAACAATTTTATCTTTTTCATTCAAAGTTTTGATCTTTTGTAAAACATTACAGCTCACAAATATAAATAATTAATGTCAAAAATCACCAAAAATGAGCTAAATATTGATTTGTTTTGAGCTACGTTGTTTTTTTAAAATTGTTTGTAAAACTGACCTATAAATTTTCTAATTAATAAATTTCAATTAATAATCAAATTAATTTTATTAGATTTGTATAACAATCAAACAGAAAATAGGGTTCATTCTAAAATGGCAAAAGTTAAATATTATTACGATTCAGAAAATCTTGCTTATAGAAAGATAAAAACAAAAAAATCTAAGAAAATTGGTTACATAGCCTTGTTTTTATTAGCCTCGGCTTTGTTCGGATTTTTAGGATTTTTAGCCTTACTAAATTCACCTTTTTTTATAACACCAAAAGATAAAATCCAAGCTAGAGAGATTGAAAATCTAAAAACCCGTTATGCAATTTTGAATAAAAAAATGGATTTAATCGATGAAGTTGTCGATAATCTTGAAGAAAGAGATAATAATTTATATAGAATATACTTTAATGCCAATCCAATTTCTGATGAATCTAGAAAGGGTATTTCGGCTAAAAATCGTTACAAAGAACTAGAAGGTTTTAATAATTCTGATTTAGTTGTAAACACAACCAAAAGAGTTGATGTTTTAGTAAAACAATTAGTTACTCAGTCAAAATCTTTGGATCAAATTCTTGGAATGGCAAAAACTAAAGAAAAATTTTTATCTGCAATTCCAGCAATTCAGCCTGTTCGTAATGAAAATTTAAAAAGAATGGCATCTGGTTTTGGTTTTAGAAGTGATCCGTTTACTAAAATAACAAAAATGCACAACGGAATGGATTTTACTGCACCAACTGGTTCGCCAATTTTTGCCACAGGCGACGGAATTATTGATCGTGCAGATGCAGCTGCATCTGGATTTGGAAATCACGTTGTAATTAAGCACGGGTTTGGTTACGAAAGTTTATATGCACATTTGAGCAAATATAATTGTCGTCCTGGTCAAGTTGTGAAACGTGGAGATATTATTGGTTATGTTGGTAGCACAGGTCGTTCGCAAGGTCCACATTGCCATTATGAAGTTCACAAAGATGATGCAGTTGTTAACCCATTGAATTTTTATTATGGAAATATTTCGGCTGCAGAATATATTGCGATTTCTAAAATTGCCAATCAAGAAAATCAATCGTTTGATTGATGATTTTAGATTTTAAAGCTAAAACAAAAATTATACTATTATAAATATAACTAAAATATAATTTACAACATACATTATACGATTTACGAAAATACAATTTACAATTTATGCATTTAGATTTACCAGAAAATAAAAGATATTACGGCATTGGCGAATTGGCAAAAGCATTTGGTGTAAATGCTTCTTTGATTCGTTTTTGGGACGCAGAATTTGATATTTTAAAGCCTAAAAAAAATGCTAAAGGCAACAGAATGTTCACTCTGGAAGATGTTAATAACCTAAAACTGATTTATCATTTAGTAAAAGAACGAGGTTTTACTCTTGACGGAGCAAGAACACACTTAAAAGAAGGACAAAAGAAAACTTTAGATAAATTTGAAATTATTAATAAACTAGAAGGTGTTAAGGCACAATTATTGAGAATTAAATTAGAATTAGAATAATAAAAACAAATAAAACAATTAACTTTAAACAAAACAAAAATGGATTTTAAAAAACTTTTACCAATCGGAATTATCATCGCACTTATTGCTATTATTGCTTTTTGGTTTATGGGCGTGAAAAACTCTGGGCTCAAATACAGTCAGGCGACTGAAAAAGAATGGGGAAATGTAAACACCGCTTACCAACGCAGAAATGATTTGATTGGGAATCTTGTAAATACCGTAAAAGGCGCAGCCGATTTCGAAAAAGGAACATTAACAGCCGTTGTAGAAGCAAGAGCTAAAGCAACTTCTGTAACTATTGATCCTAAAAATGTTACACCCGAACAATTACAATCTTTCAATCAAGCTCAAAGCGGATTGACGAGTTCTTTGTCTAAATTATTGGTTTCTGTTGAAGCCTATCCACAATTGCGAGCAACAGAAAGTTTTATGAAATTGCAAGACGAATTGGCAAGCACCGAAAATCAAATTCTAACTGCAAGAACACGTTTTAACGAATCGGTTCAAGAATACAACGGATATATTCTTGGAATGCCACAAAATATCTTTTTGGGGAGTTATAAAGAAAAACCTTATTTTCAAGCAGTTGCTGGCGCAGAAAAACCTGTTGAAGTTAAGTTTTAATATTAGGTCTCAGTTTTCAGTCTCAGTTTTCAGTTTTGCATTTGATAAAACTTATAACTGAAAACTGCGACTGAAAACTGCAAACAAAAAAATATGTCAAAAGTAGAAGATTTTTTAACCCAAGTCGAAGAACAAGAAATTGTTCGAGCAATTTGCATTGCAGAGAAAAATACCTCTGGCGAAATTCGGGTGCATCTTGAAAAAAAAACAACAATTTCTGCAGAAAATCGCGCTATTGAAGTCTTTAATGAACTCGAAATGTATAAAACTAGAGATTCGAATGGCGTATTAATTTATGTAGCTGTCGAAAATAAACTTTTTGCAATTTGTGGTGATTCGGGAATTGACAAAGTTGTACCAAATGATTTTTGGGATTCGACTAAACGAGTTATTGCAAACAATTTTCAAAGAGGCAAATTCAAACAAGGATTAATTGACGGAATTCTTTTGGCTGGCGAACAATTGAAACATTATTTTCCCTACGAAAGCGATGATATTAACGAATTACCTAACGAAATATCTAAAGGATAAATGATTTTATTAAATAAATTTAAGTCGGTTTTCGTTGTCACAGTTCTAAGTTTTTTGTTTGCACAAATAAGTTTTGGGCAATTCAAAATTCCGCCAAAGCCAAGTTTTCAAACATCGGTTTATGACTATGCTAATGTTTTGTCTGGCAACGAAAAATCGCAATTAGAAGAAAAATTAATAAGATATTCTGATTCTACAACAACTCAAATTGTAATTGTAACAATAGAAAGTTTGCAGGGCGAAGATGTTGCAATTCTAGCTCCAAAATGGGCGCAAACTTGGGGAATTGGTGGCACAGCTCAAAATGATAATGGAGTAATAATTCTTTTAGCTAAAGCCGAAAGAAAAATAAATATTTCTCCAGGTTATGGTCTTGAAGATAGGTTAACAGCTGGAATTGGCGGTCAAATAATCAGGAATGTAATTGTTCCTGAATTCAAAGCTGGAAGTTTTTATAACGGTTTAGACAAAGGAACCGACGAAATTTTTAAAGTTTTTATAGGTAAATATAAAGGCGAAAGAGCATCTGGAAAGCAAGAAATATCCCTCACTAGAATATTTTTTATAATTGCGATTTTTATAATTTTTATGATAATTGCTGCAAGAAATAATAAAAACAATGGCGGAAATTCTGGAAATCGTGGTGGCGGAATGGATATTCTAGATATGATTATTTTGAGTAATCTTGGCAGAAGTTCTGGTGGATTTGGCGGTGGCGGCGGTTTCTCTGGTGGCGGAAGTAGCGGTAGTTGGTAGGTTTTAAATTTTAGATATTAGATTCTAGATATTTCTCAAAATAAAAAACCCAAGCAATAAATTTCAAGTTTATTGTTTGGGTTTTATTTTGAATTTTGTTCGAAAATAAACCCAAAAAGATTTTTTTGTAAAAGTTATTTACATTTTATTTGCAGAATATTTAACAAATACTTTATTGTGAAAAGATTATTTTTGATTTTAAGTGCTTTTGCATTGGTTTTGGGTTCGTGTTCGAAGAGTGTAGATGCACCTTTTGTTGTTCAACCAGATCCAGTGGTGATTGTGCCACCAGTTGTAGATCCGTCAGGAGTTTTTTTAACTAAAACTATTTCTACTGGTACAAATGGAATACCAATTACAAAAAATTATACTTATAACGGAAAAAAATTGGTTTCAATAATTTCAACGAATACAAACGGATTTTCCACTATATTTACCTACTCAGGAGATTTGATTACTCAAATTGAAGAGTTTATTGGAATGGAACTCTATAAAAAAAAAACTTTTAATTATGATCCTAGTAACAGATTGAGGAACTATTTAATTGTTAGTTCCAGTCAAGGTTCGAAATCAGATTTCACTTATTTAGCTAATGGAGATATTACGTCAGTTAATTATAAAGGAACAAATACTTCACAAACAACTCAAGTTTCAACAAGCAAAGTTTTTTTTACAAATGGAGCAGTAACAAGAAAAGAAACTAATGTTATTTCAAGTGAATTTGGTGATGCTTATACATATATTTCTAATTATACTTACGACAATAAAAATTTTCCATTAAAGAATGTTACTGGTTACAATAAAATTGCTTTTGCAGATGATATCAAGGCTATTACAAATAATATTAAAACTTGGGAAGGAATTTCAGCTTTATCTATATTAGACAATTTTTTTTATGATTTTAGTTACACGTACAATTCTTCAGATTTTCCTATAACCGAAAGTTCTCGTAAAACAAGTGGTGGTGAATCTAGTATAGTCATAACCGAATATTTTTATTGAAATTTACAACTTTAAGAAAATTAAAAAATCCCTTTTTCAAACAAAACTTTGAAAAGGGATTTTTTTTGAAATATCAATTAATCCAATTAATTTATATAAATTTGTGTAAATTTTTTAAGTTATGGGAGCATTAGAATTAAAAAAAAATATTTTAGAAATTATCAATAATGCTGATGAACAACTATTGAAGGTTGTGAAAAATGTTATCGATAATTATCAAGATGACGAAGTAGTTGCTTTTTCGGTTAATGGGAATTCATTAACAAGAAATCAATACAAATCGGAATTAAAAAATGCAATTGACGAAATAAAACGTGGTGATTTTGTTACTCAAGAAGATTTAGAAACCGAATCTAAAACTTGGTAATGAGTAATTTGAAAATAATTTGGACAAAAACAGCAAAAGAACAATTAAAATCCATTTTCTATATTCACTCTAATTATTCTGTTCAAAGTGCAAAAAATTTAAAAGATGAAATTCTAAAAACATCAAAAGGAATTCGATTTTTTGAACAATATCAAATTGATGAAATTGAACCAGAATTTAGAAGATTTTTTGTTAAAGATTACAAAATACTTTATTCGCAACTAGAGGTGTTGTTTTTATTGCCAGAATTTTTAATACCAAACGAGAACCTACTAAACAACTAGAAAATTAAAAATTCCATTTTTAAAACAATTTTTGAAAAGGGATTTTTTTTTTAAAATAATATTTTGATTAAATCGTAGTCTTGCGTGAGGGATAGAAGGGAAAATCCTTTTTTAAAATAAAATTCCAGCCTTTTCAGGCTGGAATTTTATTTTAAAAAAGATTGGAATGATAGCCCGACCTCGTCTCGTCTTTTTCTGACGAGACGAGGTCACGCCCAAATATTATTTCTCACGAATGTAAATATCTATTGGAACGCCCGAGAAATCCCAATGTTCACGGATTTTATTTTCTAAGAAACGTTTGTAGGCTTCTTTGACATATTGCGGCAAGTTGGCGAAAAACACAAACTGTG
>JAYVBR010000181.1:0-8346 GCA_043750395.1 Bacteroidota bacterium
TCATATATCAAGGTTATAAACAATTTTCTGATGGTTTAGGGAAAACTAAATATTCGATGTGGTCGATTTATTTGGCAAATGTTGTGCATATTATTTTTAATTATGTATTGATTTATGGATTTTGGATTTTCCCAAAACTTGGTATTCTTGGAGCTGCTTTAGGAACAGTAATTTCAAGAATAATGATGGTTGTTTTTATGCATTATTTGTTAAAATATGATTCAGAAATTAAAATATTTTTCAAAAATTTTAGTTTCAAAGAAATTAAAAAATCAATTTTAAATAAAATTATCAATCTTGGTTTTCCGTCGGCAATGCAAATGCTGTTCGAAGTAGCTTTGTTTACAGCAGCAATTTGGCTTTCTGGAACTTTGGGCAAAAACAGTCAAGCAGCGAATCAAATTGCATTGACATTGGCATCGACAACGTTTATGTTTGCCATGGGTTTGAGTGTTACGGCAATGATTCGTGTTGGCAATTATAAAGGTCTCAACGATTATAAAGGGTTGATTATTACTGCAAAATCTATCTTTTTATTAGCAATTATTCTTGAAATTATTTTTGCTATTTTCTTTTTGGTTTTTAATAATTATTTACCGCATTTATTTTTAAATATGGATGATAAAACCCAAGCTATCGACAATCAAGAAATTATTCTAATTACATCGAAATTGCTATTAACAGCGGCAATTTTTCAGATTTCTGATGGGATTCAGGTTGTTGTTCTTGGTGCGTTGCGTGGTTTGCAAGACGTCAAAATTCCGATGTACATAACTTTTGTTGCTTATTGGATTGTTGGTTTCCCGATTTCGTATTATTTAGGAAAATACACAGAACTAAAAGCTGTCGGAATTTGGATTGGTCTTTTGGCTGGATTGTCGTTTGCTGCAATTTTTCTATATATTCGATTCAATCGATTGACTAAGAAATTGGTTGCAGGGTTGTAAATGAATTTCCGACAAACATTGTCATTCCGCAGGAATCTCACATTACATTTGTATATTTTGGGTGGGATTCTTTCGGAATGACAAATTTGATATAAAAATTAAATAAAAAAAACAATTGATTTTGTAGCTTAGCAAACTTAAAATACTTAAATCAATAAACACAAAATCCTAAATTTTAAAAATGGAATTACCAAAATTTTTACTAGGCGATAATACCGATTTTCCCGATGATATATTCGTTATTCATTTAGATTATCCTAGATTCATTATCAACCTAAAAGACGATGAAGTCGAGTTTATGGAAGAAGCCGAAGATCTTGACGAAGGCGAATTAAATACTGAAATGGAAGGACTTATTGTTCTTGCTAACGAATTTTATGATAGAGAAATAAGTCTTTATGAAGAATAAAAAAAATCCCAATTTCAATTTAGAAATTGGGATTTTTTTTTGAACTAATTCTTTAAAGCCTTTTCTAAACCCACTGGCAATTTATCTCTATACATTTGATTTTCAAAGACATCAAACTCGATTGTAGCATTTTCATAAACTTTAAATGGAACTTCTTTAGATTTTCTTGGATTTAAAGCAATTAAATCAAGTGCTTTTTTAAGAAGTGGCTCATTGGCATTGCCTAAAATTCCGAGGTTTGCAATATTTTCTTCAATAACAAAGTTAGGAACTATTCCCGTTTGATAATCGCCAAAACCATCTCTATTAGCAACTTTAAAAGTTAATGGCTGCATTGCATACTTGTGGTTGGAATTGCGTCCTGATTTTCCGAAATTCGAAGAATCGTACATAGTTATAGAACCAGAATTTTTACCAATTGTTTTTGTGCCAATTTGAACAACTGAAATATATGGTTTTAATCCATTAATAATCAATTCGCTAGCAGAAGCGGTTCTACTTGTTGTTAGAACATAAACTTTGCTTAGATTAAGATTATTTGCAGAAGCTCCGCCAATATTATTTGTAAATAAATTAATTAATTGCTCTGGATTGGTCGATTGATAATAAGATTGAATTTTAGGATTCCAAACTTCTTTTGCAAAAACTTGACCATTAAATTGACCAGTAATCATACTTGCTAAATAAGCAGATGTTTGAACAGAACCTCCACCATTGTATCGCAAATCTAAAACCAATTCGGTTGCATTTTGAGATTTCATTTGACCGAAAGCGTTATTAAGTTCTTGATTAAAATTGAAATTAAAAGAATTATACATTAAGTAAGCGACTTTTTTGGTTCCTACATTCAAAATCGAATTAACTAATACTGGATTTTCGGTTATTTGAGTTTTGGTGAAAGCAATATCAATTCCATTCGGAGTGAATGAACCCGCAGCAAAATTGGCAAAATTTAAAGTAAAATTATCGTTTGCAAATATTGTACTTAAGTTCGAATCGTAAATTTCAACTCCATTTACAGCGTAAAATAAATCACCGCGTTTTACATTTTTGGTCGAAGCATCGGAGCCAGCAACTACATAACGAACATAACCAATTAATGGTCCCGAATTACCACTTTTAAATTTGAAACTTGTTACCAAACCGCTCGTTTTTCGAATTCCGTTCAACAGATTTTCTAAAAAATCATAATCGTCAACCAAAACACTAAAACGATCGGTTGCCTTGACAACTCCCGCAACATCAGGGAACTTGCTAACTGGACGAAATAATAAATCTTGAAATATTGCTTCAGGAGAACCCTTTGTAGCAACAAAATTGTTTAAAGCTAAAGGATTTGTAAATTTACCATCGGACAAATCTGGAACATCAGGTTGGTATAAATAATAATAATTCAATCCACGCCAAATAAAATTTTGAACAACTGTGCCACTATCTTCGAGTAATTTGTCATCATCGTCAGTACAACTTTGAAATCCGAATCCGAAAATTAAAAATAAAAACAAAACTTTAAAACTTTTTTTCATAGCATTTTTTTGCATTAATGAGTGTAAAAATACAAAAATTAAAATAAATTCATATTTATTTGTAACAAAAATTATAAAGACTCGTCTTGACTGTAACAACCAACTTTTATGAACCAATTAGAATTTATAAAAACTATTAATCCGTTTAAAGACAAATTGTTTCGTCTTGCCAAAAGATTGTTAGTCAGTACTGAAGAAGCCGAAGATGCTACTCAGGAAATTCTAGTAAAATTGTGGAATAAAAATGATGGTTTAGAAAAGTACAACAGTATAGAAGCATTTGCAATGACAATGACCAAAAATTATTGTTTGGATCAATTAAAATCAAAACGTTCGCAAGTTTTAAAATTAGTTGACGATAATTATGACAACAACCAACCCAGTTTGCAAAAAAAACTCGAAGATGAAGACAGTTTAACTTGGGTCGAAAAAATAATGAACAATTTGCCTGAACAGCAAAAACTAATTGTTCAAATGCGAGAAATAGAACAATATGAATTCGAAGAAATTGCCAAAATTCTAGATATGAAAGAAACTGCAATTAGAGTTGCACTTTCGAGAGCCAGAAAAACAATCAGAGAATCAATGACAAAAACACACAATTATGGAATACAAACAAATTGAATCACTTTTAGAGAAATATTTTGACGGAGAAACAAGTATTGAACAAGAAAAACAATTGACGAAATATTTTTCTTCTGACAATGTTGCGCAACATTTGCAGCAATACCAACCGATGTTCAAGTATTTTGAAAAAGAAATACAAACTACTTACAAGCAAGAAATTGTTTTGAAATCTAACAATAAAATAGTTTGGTTTTCGATGGCAGCATCATTGGTTTTATTAGCAGGAATTGGCGTATTCTATTTAATGAATAATAAACAAGCAAATCAAGAAGAAGGTTTAGGAACTTATAAAAGTCCCGAAATCGCATTCGCAGAAACGCAAAAAGCGTTGCAAATGTTATCGTCAAATGTAAATGTCGGTATTAATAGTGTGGCTTATGTTGGAGAATATCAAAAAACAAAAAACAAAATTTTTATAGAATAACGAGTTTCATTATCAATGTCAATTTCAAAAATTAATATTAATTTAATCCAGAAAATAGTTAAAAAGGCAAATTAAATCACAATTAAAAAATAAATAAAATGAAAAAAATCATAATAACATTCGCAATAGTTTTAGTAACGAACACCTTTTTCGGACAATCAATTTTCGATAAATTCGATGGGCAAGACAATGTTACATCGATAATCGTAAACAACAAAATGTTCGATTTGATGAGCAAAATAAAAGTTGAAGGTTCTGATAAAGAAACCCAACAATATATGAATTTGCTAAAAAAACTTGATAATTTAAAAGTTTTTATGACCAACAGCAATAAAGTTGCCGCTGATATGAAATTATCATCTGATAGTTTCTTGAAAACATCGAAACTTGACGAATTAATGCGTGTAACTGATAATGGCAGAAACGTAAAAATCTTTGTTAAAGCGGGAGCAACCGATTCACAAATAAAAGAATTGTTTATGTTTATTGAAGGAGCTGGAAAAGAAAATCAAACCGTAATTATGTCATTGACAGGCGATTTCGATTTGAATGAATTGTCTTCATTGACCAACAAAATGCATTTGCCTGGTGGCGATGTTTTGAAAAAAGCTGCTAAAAAATAATTTTTACATCTATGAAAAAGTCAATTTTAATATTTGCAGTTTTTAGTGTTTTATTGATGAGTTGCAATTCGAAACCAAGTTTAGAAAAATATTTTGTTGAAAATACCGAAAACAAAAATTTCATTCAAGTTGATGTTTCTCCGAGTATTTTGAATGTTCAGAAAAATAAATTATCTGAAACCGAACAAACGGCTTTAAAATCTTTTAATAAAATGAATGTTTTGGCTTTTAAATTAAATAATAAAAACCAAGCACAATTCGAAACCGAAAAAACAAAAGTCAACGAAATTTTAAAAGACGAGAAATACCAACAATTAATGAAATTCGGCTCAGGCAAGCAAGGCGCACAAGTTAGTTATGTTGGCGAGGACGAACACATATCTGAATTTGTAGTATTTGGAAATACCAAAGAATCGGGTTTTGCTATTGTTCGAGTTTTAGGAAAAGATATGAATCCGACTTCGATAATGACAATGTTATCGGTTTTAAAAAGCTCTAAAATTGATTTAGAACAACTCAAACCATTAAAAGATTTAATGAATTAAAAATAGGCTTAACTCAATTATTTACAGCTTTTGTCATTCCGACGAAGGAGGAATCTCATAAGTTGCTCACATAATGTGATTTTCTACTTCGTCGGAATGACAACAAATCAACTTATTTAGCTTTTAATAAATGCTGTAAATATTAGAATTAAGCGTAAAATATAAAAGTGAGGTTAGTTAGATTGAAGCGTTCGCAAATTTTGTGAGCGCTTTTTTTATAATTTCAAATTTTGGCAAGATAAACATTGAATAAAAAAAACTGCAAATAAATAGTTTTTATTTATTTGCAGTTTTTAAAGTGACCACGGCGGGATTCGAACCCGCACGCCCTTGCGAGCACCAGCCCCTCAAGCTGGCAAGTCTACCGTTTCTCCACGTGGCCTAATTTTTAAATCGTAGAGGCGTAGCAATGCTACGCCTCTACGATTTAAAAATTGTGACCCGACTGGGGCTCGAACCCAGGACCCCATCATTAAAAGTGATGTGCTCTACCAACTGAGCTATCGAGTCATTTTCTTTTCCTTGAATGCGGGTGCAAATATAAGAAGTTATTTTTGATTATTCAAAGGTTTTTTACATTAAATTTGTGTTTTTTTATACAAGATAGTTAAAGCCTTAATTAATAAGATTTTATTAAAATGCAGAAAGTAGTTTTAGTCGGTTATATGGGTTCTGGAAAGTCAATAATAGGCAAATTATTGTCAGAAAAAACAGGAATAAAATTTTTAGATCTCGACGAAATAATCGAGCAGAACGAAAATTGTTCCATAAAAAACATTTTTGAGACTAAAGGTGAAATTTATTTTCGAAAAATCGAGCACTCAATTTTTAAAGAATCAATTCAAAATAAAAATAGTTTTATTTTAAGTCTTGGTGGCGGAACACCTTGTTATGCAAATAATCACGAAATGCTACATAATGATAATGTAGTTTCTATTTATTTGAACGCATCAATCGATACATTATACAATAGACTTATTTTAGAAAAATCCAATAGACCAATTTTGGCTGATCAATCAGCATCGGAATTAAAAGAATTTATTGCTAAACATTTATTTGATAGAGGTTTTTATTACAACCAATCTAAACATATAATTGATGTTAACAATAAAACTGTCGAAGAAATTATTATTGAAATCGAAAAAATATTAGCTTAAAAAAGCGTGATTATTGTCAGTTTCGAAAACTACATTAACGTGCTCTTGCAAAGATGTCGATAACGAAATCCCTTTAAAATCGGCTTTTACAGGATATTTTTTATGATTTCTGTCAACTAAGACTGCGGTTTTAAATTTCTTTAAATCTACCTCCAAAAAATGTTTCACGCCATAAACCAATGTTGTTCCAGAATTTAGCACATCGTCAACCAAAACTAAATTTTTACTTTTATAAAATTCAATACCAACTGAAGTTGTAATTAATGATTTTGGATTGGTTTTATCGATAAAAACTTCACACAGAATTGGTTTCATTGGCGAAATTGCTTTAAGTTCAGAAGCTAGTTTTTTGGCAAATTCATAACCATTAGTTGCTATTCCAGCAATTATTATCTCATTATCATCAATAAAAGTTTCATAAATTTGATAAGCAATGCGTTTTATTTTGTGTTCAATTTCTTGATGATTCAATATAATATTTTTTGACATAGTTTTAAAATTAAGTTAGAGGTTTGAGGTTCGAAGCTGTAAAAAAAATTGTCTTTAAAATTCAATCTTCCAATTCTTCAATTCCTTCATCTACATAACCATCAATATCTCGGCGGTCTTTTTTGGTTGGTCGACCTTCGCCATTCTTGCGATAATGTTCTTTAGACAATTTCATCAATTCAAGATGTTGGTAAACTTCGGGTGCAGTTTCGTTCTTGCAATACATTTCGACTAGCTTGGCTCCTACTCTATTTTCAGGAACGTCAAGCACCAAAATATTTTGAGTAATTTGGTCTTTTCTAAAAGTAATTTTATCGGTTGCAAAAACTTCTTTGGACGGTTTTGCAACCAAACCATTGACAGTTATATGGTTCTTTTTGCAAGCTTCGGTGACCATATTTCGGGTTTTATAAAACCGCACACACCACAAGTATTTATCAATTCTCATAATTTTTCTAAAATCAACGTTAAATTGTTTACAAAAATAAACGATTATTGTATCTTGCGCACTTAAATTTTAATAAAAAATGAACAAATTTTTAAAAATATTTTTTTTGCTTGCAATTTCGGTTTTGGTTGTTAATTGTAATAATGATGAAGAAGAAACAACAACTAAACCAGAAGTTTTGAGGGATTTTCAAACTCAATACAATATCGATAATTTAGCAATTGAAGAATATCTTCAAACTCATTCTGTAACTATTGATGCTGATTTTAATCCAACTTTTACAGTTGTAAATAGAGGTAGTTTATCAAGTATTTGGTTATCAAACCTCAACAATCCATCAAATCCAATAAAATTACTTGAAAGAAAATTTAATGCAACACCAAATGGCGTTTTAAGTGAATATAAAATTTATTATTTAAAATTCAATCAAGGAGTTGGCAAAAGACCAACTAGTGTAGATAATATTTTCACAACATATAATGGTATTTTGCTAAATGGAACTCAATTTGATTCTACTAATAATCCCGAATTCGAAGCATTATTTGTGTCAACGAATGAAAAAGGATCTGTAATTGCAGGTTGGTCTCAAATTTTCCCACAATTTAATGGTGCAGTAATAACCACAAATCCTAACGGTGGAAAATCTTATAGTAATTATGGTGCTGGAGCAATGTTTTTACCATCTGGTTTTGCTTATTTTCAAGGAACGATTGCTGGTATTGAAAAAACAGAATACAGTCCATTAATATTTAGTTTTAAACTAAATGATGTAAAAAGAACTGATAATGACAATGACGGTATTTTATCAATCAATGAAGATTTAAACGGTGATTATTATTTTGATTTAATTAATGACGACACCGACAAAGACGGTCGTGTTAACGCTTTTGACCAAGACGATGATGGCGACAACTTTTTAACATTATCAGAAATCAAAAAACCAATCGATTCTCCAGGTTCGCCATATTATTTATTTAATGATATTCCTGATTGTTCTGGAAACACAACAAACCCAACAAGATTGAAAAAACATTTAGATAAAAATTGTAAATAATAAATATGAATAAATTAATTTTTGGTTTATTAGTTTTAACTTTTTTTTCCTGCGAGAAAGAAGTCCAAGAAGAAAAATATGATTCTGTAATTATTGT